>NZ_JBEUEI010000030.1:0-47077 GCF_041020755.1 Kineococcus terrestris
CGGCGGCCCGGCGGCCGCGCCGGGCGCGGCGGCGGCGGCCCCCGCGGCCGCGCCCCCCCCCCCCCCCCCCCCCCCCCCCCCCCCCCCCCCCCCCCCCCCCCCCGCGGCAGCGAAACGCTTCACGAACCGGTCACGCCCCGGTCACCGGTCGTCGCCGCGGGTACCGGCCGGTCACCGGTCGGCCAGGGGCTGTTCACGCCTTCGCCACCGCAGGTCAGCGGCGCCGCACCGACCGGCCGCACCGGCGGCGCCGGCCGGGTGGGACCGCCCCCGTGTGGCGCAGATCGCTCCAGACAGGGCCTTGAACAACTTCTGGCGCGGTTGTAGGTTCATCCACGTCCTCGTGACCACCGCAACCGCGGTGGGAGCACCGCCCCCTCGAAGAGGAGCGCACCATGGCTGAGATCTCCCGCCTCCCCGGTCCCGTCGCCGACATCTGGGAGTGGCAGCTCGACGGCTCCTGCCGCGAGGCGGACCCCAACCTCTTCTTCCACCCCGAGGGCGAGCGCGGGCCGGCCCGCCGCAACCGCGACGCCGCCGCGCAGGCCGTGTGCGCCGCCTGCCCCGTCATCCAGCAGTGCAAGCAGCACGCCCTGAAGGTGCGCGAGCCCTACGGCGTGTGGGGCGGCCTGACCGAGGACGACCGCGAGGCCATCTACGCGGCGGAGCGCCGCCGCACGCTGCGCATCGCCAGCTGACACCCACCCGCTCCGCCCGCGCGCGCGGTGGTGCGGCGCACGGCGCGGAGCGCGCCGGTCCCGCCGGGACCGACGCGAAGAGGCCCGGCCCCCTCGGGGGGACCGGGCCTCTCGCACGTGCGGGGCGGTGTCAGTGGCCGTGCCCGTGGCCGTGCCCGGCGGCCGCCGGCTCCTCCTCCTTCTTGTCCACCACCAGCGTGTCCGTGGTGAGGACCATGGAGGCGATCGAGGCCGCGTTGCGCAGCGCCGAGCGCGTCACCTTCACGGGGTCGATGACGCCCGCGGCGACCAGGTCGACGTACTCGCCGGTCGCGGCGTTCAGGCCGTGGCCCGGCTGCAGGCCGCGGACCTTCTCCACGACGACGTAGCCCTCCTCGCCGGCGTTCTCGGCGATCCAGCGCAGCGGCTCGGTGGCGGCGCGGTGCACCAGCTTGACGCCGGTCGCCTCGTCGCCGGTCAGGCCCAGGCCGTCCTCCAGGACGGACACCGCGTGGGTCAGGGCGCTGCCGCCGCCGGCGACGATGCCCTCCTCGATCGCGGCGCGCGTGGCGGAGACGGCGTCCTCGATGCGGTGCTTCTTCTCCTTCAGCTCCACCTCGGTGTGCGCGCCGACCTTGATGACGACGACACCGCCGGCGAGCTTGGCCAGGCGCTCCTGCAGCTTCTCGCGGTCCCAGTCGGAGTCGGTGCGCTCGATCTCGGCCTTGATCTGGGCGACGCGGCCCGCGACCTCGTCGGACGAGCCGGCGCCGTCGACGATGGTCGTGTCGTCCTTGGTGACCGTGATGCGGCGGGCGGTGCCCAGCACGTCGAGGTCCACCTGGTCCAGCTGCAGGCCGACCTCCTCCGCGACGACCTGCGCGCCCGTGAGGGTGGCGATGTCGCCGAGGATCGCCTTGCGGCGGTCGCCGAAGCCGGGGGCCTTGACGGCCACCGCGTTGAAGGTGCCGCGGATCTTGTTGACCACCAGGGTCGACAGGGCCTCGCCCTCGACGTCCTCGGCGATGATCAGCAGCGGCTTGGAGGCCTGCAGGACCTTCTCCAGCAGCGGCAGCAGCTGCTGCACCGTGGAGATCTTGCCCTGGTGCACGAGCACGTAGGCGTCCTCCAGGACGGCCTCCTGGCGCTCGGCGTCGGTGACGAAGTAGGGCGAGACGTAGCCCTTGTCGAACTGCATGCCCTCGGTGAAGTCCAGCTCCAGCGCCGTGGTGGAGGCCTCCTCCACGGTGATGACGCCGTCCTTGCCAACCTTGTCGAAGGCGTCGGCCAGCAGCTCGCCGACCGTGGCGTCCTGGGCGGAGATGGTCGCGACGTGGGCGATGTCGCCCTTGCCGTCGACGTCGCGGGCCAGCTCGAGCAGCTTGTCGTTGACCGCCTCGACGGCCTTGTCGATGCCGCGCTTGAGGCCGGACGGCGCCGCGCCCGCGGCCACGTTGCGCAGGCCCTCCTTGACCAGGGCCTGGGCCAGGACGGTCGCCGTGGTCGTGCCGTCGCCGGCGACGTCGTTGGTCTTGGTGGCGACCTCCTTGGCGAGCTGGGCGCCGAGGTTCTCGTAGGCGTCCTCCAGCTCCACCTCGCGGGCGATGGTCACGCCGTCGTTGGTGATGGTGGGGGCGCCCCACTTCTTGTCGATGACGACGTTGCGGCCGCGGGGGCCGAGCGTCACCTTGACGGCGTTCGCGAGCGCGTCGACGCCGCGCTCCAGGGACTTGCGGGCGGAGTCGTCGAACGCGAGCTGCTTGGCCATGTCGTTCCTTCCTCGGGGTCTTCCGGCTGTGCTGCGGAACGCGGGACGCCCCGGGCCCGGGTCACGGGCGCCGGGGCGTCGGGGTGCTGCCGCTGCTTACTTGGCGACCTTGGCGAGCACGTCGCGGGCCGAGAGGATCAGCAGCTCGTCGCCGCCGTACTTGACCTCGGTGCCGCCGTACTTGGAGTAGATGACCTTGTCGCCGACGGTGACGTCGACCGGCACGCGGTTGCCGTTGTCGTCCACGCGGCCGGGGCCGACCGCCAGGACCTCGCCCTCCTGGGGCTTCTCCTTGGCGGTGTCCGGGATGACGAGACCGGAGGCGGTCGTCTGCTCCGCGTCGAGCGGCTTGACGACGATGCGGTCCTCGAGCGGAGTGATGGAGACCGACACTGAGCGGCCCTCCCCTTCTGCTGTCGCGAACTCTGTACGGGGTGGTCGGTGGACGGGGTGGTGCGCGACCGTCGTCGCGGGTGCCGGCGGCACCGCCCCGCCGTTGGCACTCCCTGGTGCGGAGTGCCACCCGACGCTGGGCGTGACGCTAGCACTCCCGCCCCCTGAGTGCCAGGCGCCCTCCCCCGGGCGGCGCTGCGGCAGCATGGGCGCGGTGGAGACCGTCGAGGACGTGCGGGAGCTGACGTCGCCCGCCGGCCGGGCGCTGCTCGCGCTGCTGGCCGGCGACGCCGCCGCGGGGCCCGGCGGCGACCCGCTGGCCCTGGGGCAGCGGCTGCGCCGCGAGGGGCACGAGCCGCGCCTGGTGGCCCTGGCGATGACCCAGGACCGGCTGCGGCGCAAGGCCGTCGCCAAGCTCGGCCCGCGCGGGCGCGAGCTGCTGCTGACCCCCGCCGGCGTCGAGCAGGCCACCCGCGCCGCCGTCGCCGCCGCCCACGCCGCCCGGTACGCGGGCGCCGGGGTGCGCCGGGTGGCCGACCTCGGCTGCGGGATCGGCGCCGACGCGCTGGCGCTGGCCGACGCCGGCCTGGACGTGCTGGCCGTGGACGCCGACCCCCTCACCGCCGCCGTCGCCACCGCCAACCTCGCCGGCGCGGGCCCCGGGCGCGCGAGCGTGCGCTGCGCGGACCTCACCGCCGGCGTCGTCGACGAGCTCGGCCCCGGCGACGGCGCCTGGTTCGACCCGGCCCGGCGCACCGCCCGCGGCAGGCGCCTGTTCGACCCCGAGGCCACCAGCCCGCCGCTGTCCTTCGTCCTGGCCACCGCGGGGCGGGTGCCCGCCACGGGCGCCAAGCTCGCGCCGGGCCTGCCGCACGAGCTGGTGCCCGCCGGCGCCGAGGCCCAGTGGACGTCCGTGGCCGGCGACGTCGTCGAGTGCGCGCTGTGGTGCGGGCCGCTGGCCCGGCCGGGGGTGCGGCGCAGCGCCCGGCTGCTGGCCGCGGACGGCGCCGCGCACGAGGTCGACGACCGCGACAGCCCGCCCGCCGCGGTCGGGGGGGTGGGCGCGTGGCTGCACGAGCCCGACGGGGCCGTCGTGCGCGCCGGGCTCGTCGGCGCCGTCGCGGAGCGGGTCGGCGGCCGGCTGGTCGACGAGACCATCGCCTACGTCACCACCGACGAGCCCGCGACCACCCCGCTGGCGAGCGCCTTCGCCGTCCACGACATCCTGCCGTTCGGCCTCAAGCCGCTGCGCGCGTACCTGCGCGCCCGGGACGTGGGCCCGCTGACGGTGAAGAAGCGCGGCACGGCCGTGGACCCCGACGAGCTGCGGCGGCGGCTGGGCCTGCGCGGCTCGCGGGCGGCGACGCTCGTGCTGACGCGGGTGGCCGGGCGCCAGAGCGTCCTCGTGGTCTCCCCCGCCGGGACCGCGGCGGGGTCCTCAGCGCCCGCCGCCGGCTGAGCCGCGCAGGTCCGCGCGCAGGACCAGCGCGTCGACGTCGCCGGGCTGGTAGTAGCGGGCGCGGCGGGCGATGCGCCGGAAGCCCTCCGCCAGGTAGAGCGCCTGCGCGGGCTCGTTGTCGGCGCGCACCTCCAGCAGCAGGTGGGTGGCGCCGCCGTCGCGGGCCGCGGTCACCAGCCGCCGCAGCAGCGTCCGGCCCAGGCCCCGCCGCTGGGCGCCCGGGGCGACGCCGAGGGTCTGCACGTCGGCGTCCGCACCGGGCACGACGACCCCGCCGTAGCCCAGCAGCTCCTCCGGGCCCCCGTCCGCGGCGGGCTCCACCGCGACGAGGTAGGTGCGGCCCGGGTGGGCCAGCTCGCCCCAGAAGGTCTCCGCCGACCAGGCCGTGGGGCCGAACAGCTCCTGCTCCAGCCGGTGCACGGCGGCCACGTCCCACCACCGCATCGCCCGGACCTCCACGCCCGCGAGGCTACGCGGCGGGGCGCCGGGGCGGCCGGGGCGGCCGTCCCGGGCTGCGCGCGAGGCCCACCGCGGCGACCACCCGTGCACGGCGCCCGCACCGACCGCGACGACCGTCCGGCCGCCACGGCCACCCCCGGCGCGACCGGCGGTCCCGCCGTCGAGGTGCCCGAAGTGGCGCCCGTGGAGGTCGCCACCACCGACGACGTCGAGACGTCCGGCGACCCGCTGGCCCGCTGGGCCGCCGAGACGGACGCCGAGCCGGTGACGGTCGTCTCCAGCGTGGACAGCGCCGCGCAGGACGTGCTGTGGCAGCCGCCCGCCGAGGAGGGCGCGCCGCTGCTGGTGGCGGTGCACTCCTGGAGCAGCGACTGGACGCAGGAGAACGGCATCCCTACGCGCAGTGGGCCCGGCGCGCCGGGTGGGGCTTCGTGCACCCGGACTTCCGCGGCGTCGACGAGCGCCCCGAGGCGACCGGCTCGACGCTGGCCACGTCCGACGTGGTGGACGCCGTCGACTTCGCCGGGGCGGTCTCCTGGGTGCCGATCGACGACCTGACCCGCTGGTACGCGTACAACCGCGACGAGCGGCCGGAGGAGGACTACGCCGACCAGGTCGCCGCCTCCTGCGGGGGCGACCCGACGGCCAGCGGCGAGGCGGCCGCCTCGTGCGCCGGGCGCGACGAGGCGGACGCCCGCTTCGGCGAGGGCGACCCGCCCTTGCTGGCGACCCTGGCGTCGGCCGCCGTCACCGCGGTGGTCTTCGACGACGGCCACGCCGTGGTCCACGACCCGGGGCTGCGCTGGCTGCTGGAGCTGGACGCGGCGCGCTGAGCGGACGCGCTCAGCCCGCCGGCTCCCGGTCCAGCGGCAGCGACGGCGCCAGCCGCCGCAGCGTGCGGTAGGTGGGCACCAGCGCCTCGTACAGCTCGGCGAACACCGGCCGCAGCGAGGCGTAGACGGCGGCGTCGGCCGGGTCGGGGCGCAGCCGCGACTCGACCTCGACGAGGTCGGCGGCCACCTCGACGCCGGGCACCAGCCCCAGGGCCTGCATGCCCAGCAGGGCCGCGCCGAAGCTGGAGCCCTCGTAGCCGCCCGCGAAGCCGATCTCCGTGCCGAGGGCGTCGGCGAGCATCTGCCGCCACAGGGGGCTGCGGGCGAACCCGCCGGTGGCGCGCAGCTCGGTGATCTCCAGCCCCGCGGCGCGCAGGGACTGCAGCACCGTGGCCAGCTGCAGGCACACCCCCTCCACCGCGGCGCGCACCAGGTGCTCGCGCCGGTGGGCGCGGGTCAGGCCGACGTAGGCGCCGCGCGGCAGGGAGCTCCAGTGCGGCGCCCGCTCGCTGAGCAGGTACGGCAGCATCAGCAGCCCGCCGGAACCGGCCGGCACGCTGCCGGCCAGCTCCATCAGCGCCTCCTGCGGCTCCTCGCCCAGGTCGGGCGCGAGGGTGTCCCCCGCCCAGCCGAGGACGACGCCGCCGTTGTTGATCGCCCCGCCCACGACCCACAGGCCCGGGGTCAGGGCGTAGCAGAACACCTGCCCCAGCGGGTCGACGACGGGACGGTCCACGACCACCCGCAGCGCCCCGCTGGTGCCGATCGAGCAGGCCGCGACGCCGGGGCGCACGGCGCCGACGCCGACGTTGGCCAGCGGCCCGTCGCTGGCGCCGACGACGACGGGGACGTCCTCGGGCAGGCCGGTGGCCGCGGCCCCCTCGGCGCTCAGGCCGGGCAGCACGTGCGTGGTGGGCACCGGCTCGGGCAGCTGCTCCAGCTGCACCCCGGCGAGCATCAGCGCCTCGGCGTCCCAGCGCAGCGACGCCAGGTCCAGCAGGCCCGTGGCCGAGGCCACGGAGTGGTCGACGACGAGCGCGCCGGCCAGGTGCAGCAGCACCCACTCCTTGACGCCGATCCAGAAGCTGACCCTCTCGCAGAGCTGGTGCTCCTGCTCGTGGAACCACACCAGCTTGGGCAGCGGCGACATCGGGTGCAGGGGCGTGCCGGTGCGCCGGTGCAGGGCCAGACCGCCCGTGCTCGCGCGCAGCCGCTCGGCCTGCTCGGCGGCGCGGGTGTCCGCCCACGTCACCAGCGGGGTCAGCGGCCGGTGCTCGGCGTCGATGCCCATGAGGTTGTGCATGGCGGCGCTGAAGGACAGCGCCGCCACCCGCCCGGCGCCGACCTCGGCGACCACGGCGCGCACGGACTCCTGCACGGCCCGCAGGATCAGCTGCGGGTCCTGCACGGCGTGCCCGGGGTGCGGCTCCTCCAGCGGGTAGCCGGCCGCGTGCTGGGCCAGCGCCTCGCCGCGCACGTCGAAGGCGACGACCTTGGTGCTGGTGGTGCCGATGTCGACGCCCAGCACCACGTCCCGGGCCCCGTCGCCGGCGCCCCCCGGTGCGCTGCTCACAGGACCAGGTAGCCGATGAACGCCAGGCCGAAGCCGATGAACCCGAGGAGGGTCTCCATGACCGTCCAGGTGCGCAGCGTCGTCGGGACGTCCATGCCGAGGAAGCGGCCGACCAGCCAGAAGCCGGAGTCGTTGACGTGGCTGAGGGCCGTGGCGCCCGCCGCGATGGCGATGACGATGAAGCACAGGTCGAGCGTGCTGAGCCCGCCGGTGGCCTCGACGGTGGGGGCGATGAGGCCCGCCGTCGTGGTCAGCGCCACCGTCGCCGAGCCCTGCGCCACGCGCAGGCCCAGGGAGATGATGAAGGCCGCCACGATGACGGGCAGCCCGGTGGCGGCCAGGGTGTCCGCCAGCGCGCCGCCGATGCCGCTGGCGCGCAGGACGCCGCCGAACATGCCGCCGGCGCCGGTGATGAGGATGACCGCGCACACCGGGCCGAGGGCCCCGTTGGCCAGGTCCTCGACCTTCCCGCGGCTGAAGCGGCCGCGGCCCAGGACGAGCATCGCCACGAGCACGGCGATGAGCAGCGCGATCGGGGTCTGGCCGACGAGCCGCAGGGTCTGCACCCAGGCGGCCTCCCCGTCGACCGCGCCCGCGGTGGCCAGGGTGTTCAGGCCGGTGTTGAGGAAGATGAGGACCAGCGGCAGCAGCAGGATGAACAGGACGGTGCCGAAGCTGGGCGGCGGGCCGGGCAGGTCGCCGCTCTCGCTGGCCGCGGGCCCGCCGCCGGTGCCGTCGGCCGTGCCGGCGCCACCGGTGCCGGCCGAGCGGCCCTGGCCGCCGCCGACGTTGGCGGCCACGCGCCCGGCCCACTCCGCGGGCAGGGGCACGTCGATGCGCTTGGCCGCCCACAGGCCGAAGAGGTAGGAGGCGACGAACCACGTCGGCACGGCGATCACGGTGCCGACGATGATGAGCAGGCCGATGTCGGCCCCCAGGCCGAGCAGCTCGCCGGCGGCGACCGGGCCCGGGTGCGGCGGCACGAAGCCGTGCATGACACCGAAGGCGCCCGCCGAGGGCAGGGCGTACTTCAGGACGGAGCCGCCGAAGCGGCGGGCCACGGCGAAGATGATCGGCAGGAAGACGACGAAGCCGGCGTCGAAGAAGATCGGGAAGCCGAACAGCAGCGAGGCGATGCCCAGCGCGAGCGGCGCGCGGTGCTCGCCGAAGCGGGTGATGAGGGTGTCGGCGAGCACCTGCGCGCCGCCGGTCACCTCCAGCAGCTTGCCGATGATGACGCCGAACCCGACGAGCAGGGCGACGCTGGCCAGCGTGCTGCCGAACCCGCTGGTGAGGGTCTCGACGACCTCCCCGGTGGGGACGCGGGTGGCGACGGCCGTCAGGGCGCTGACGAGCACGAGCGCCGGGAAGGCGTGCAGCTTGAAGCGGATGATGAGCAGGAGCAGCAGGGCGACGGCGGCGGCGGCGATGAGCAGCAGCACGCCCGTGCCGTAGGCGGGTTCGACGGTCTCCACGGGGCCTCCAGGGACGGCGGTGTCTCGGCGGCGCACCCTAGCCCACCCTGCGGGCCATTCGTCGTACTTGTCGAGTCCGACGCGGTCATTCGTGTACGGACGGGACGTGGCGGACGGGTCCGGCAGGATGTCCGGGTGCCTGACGCCGACGAGCCTCCCACCGGGACGCCCCCCGGTCACGGGGACGCGCACGAGCACGCCGATCTGCACGGCCGCGTCCTGGACCGCCTCGGCCGGCGCGTCGTCGACGGCGAACTGCCCCCCGGCACCGTCCTGGGCCTGGAGCGCATCGCCGGCGACCACGGCGTCTCGCGCACCGTCGCCCGCGAGGTGGTCCGCGTCCTGGAGTCCCTGCACCTGGTCGCCAGCCGCCGCCGCGTCGGCGTCGTCGTCCAGCCGCCCGAGGGGTGGACGGTCCTCGACCCGCGCGTCGTGCGCTGGCGCCTGGCCGGCCCGCAGCGCCCCGCCCAGCTGCTGGCCCTGTCCGAGCTGCGGCTGGCCGTCGAGCCCGTCGCCGCCGCCCTGGCCGCCGACCGCGCCACGCCCGAGCAGTGCGGCGCCCTCGTCGAGGCCGTCGTCGGGATGAGCGTCACCGCCCGCGTCCCGGACCTGGCCGCCTACCTCGAGCACGACGCGCGCTTCCACCGCACGCTGCTCGCCGCCACCGGCAACGACGCCTTCGCCGCCCTCGCCGGGACCCTCACCGAGGTGCTGTCCGGGCGCACCCAGCACCGGCTCATGCCCGCGCGGCCGGTGGCGCGCGCCATCGGCTGGCACCGCGAGGTCGCCGAGGCCGTCGGCGCCCGCGACGCCGCCGCCGCCGAGCGGGCGATGCGCGAGATCGTCACCGAGTCCACCGCGGCGATGACCGCGGCCTTCGCCGCGCCCGCCGCGCCCCCCGCCCCGGCTCCTCCGGGGAGCTGAGCCGTCAGCCGGTGACGCGCTTGGGGCCGGCGGGCACCACGGCGTCCGGCCGGCGCAGGTACAGCGGCTCCACGGGCAGCAGCGGCAGGTGCGCGCGCCCGGCCAGCGCGAGCACCGCCAGCCGCGCCAGCGCCCCGGCGTCCACGTCGAACGGCTCCGCCGCCGGGCCCAGCGCGTCCGGGTGCAGCAGCGTCCCGCGGCCCACCACGGGCAGGGTGCCGCGCTCGACGGCCGCCGGCGCGACCACGTCCGGGCCGGCGGTGCGGCGCAGACCGGTCAGCGGCTCCCCGTCGACCTCGGGCGCGTCCAGGCGGTAGCGGGCGGTGTGCACCTCGCGGCGGCGCGCGTCGGTGGCGACGAGGAACTCCACCGGCTCCCCCGACCCGGCGCGCGCGGCGGTCACGGCCCCGCGCTCCACGGCGTCCGCGGCGAGCGCGTCCAGGGAGCACACGCCGTGCAGGCGCGCCCCCCACGCCAGCGCCAGCGCCTGCGCGGTGACCAGCCCGACCCGCAGCCCCGTGTACGGGCCCGGGCCCACCCCCACGGCCACGTCGGTCACGTCGGCGCGCGCCGCGCCGGCCTCGGCCAGGACGGCGCCGACCGTGGGCGTCAGGACCTCGTTGTGGTGGCGGGCGTCGCCCGCGCGCCGGGAGGCGAGCAGCCGCTCGCCGTCGCAGACGGCCACGGCCACGCCGTCGGTCGCGGTGTCCAGGGCGAGCAGCAGCACGCGGGGAGTCTAGGGAGCCGCCTGCGGGCCGGGGTCGAGCAGGGCCGCGAGGTCCACCCCGGCCCAGCGGGCTCCGACGGCCCGCAGCCGGACCGCGCGCGGCTCGACCGGCACGTCGAGCTCCGCCCCGGCGTCCCCGGCGTCCCCGGCGTCCCCGGCCGTCGCGCCGTGCGGGCGCAGCAGGTCCACCTCCAGGCGGTCCTCGGCCAGCTCCTCCACCATCCCGCTGCCCCACTCCACGACCGTCACGGCCTCGCCCGCCGAGGCGTCCAGGTCCAGGTCGTCGACCTCGGCCAGCGAGCCGAGCCGGTAGGCGTCCACGTGGACCAGCGGCGGGCCGCCGACCAGGGAGGGGTGGACGCGGGCGATGACGAACGTCGGGGAGGTCACGGGCCCGCGCACGCCCAGGCCGTCGGCCAGCCCGCGCGTGAACGTCGTCTTGCCCGCGCCCAGGTCGCCGGACAGGACGACGAGGTCGCCGGCGCGCAGCAGCCCGCCCAGCCGCCGGCCCAGCGCGGTCGTCGCCGCCGGGGTGGGCAGCTCGCCGGTGCTCGTGCGCTCGCTCACGGGTGCCTCCCGGGGGCCCGGACGTCGGGGACGACGACCTCGTGCGGGGCCGGGCCGCCCCGCTCGACGTGCCCGGTGCCGGGCGGGCCGCCGGCGGGGCGCCCGGCCACGTGCCCCACGTGCCCCACGTGCCCGCGCCCGCCCGGCACGTGCCCGGCGTGGCGGACCTCCCCCGCGCGGGGACCGGCGGGGCGGGCGGCGCGCGCGGGCGGGACGACGGCCCGGCCGGCGACGCGGGCCAGCAGCCGCTCCAGGCGCGCGGTGACGATCCCCGGGTGCTCCAGCATGACCAGGTGCCCGGCGCGGCGGACGAGGACGTGCTCGGCGCCCTCGACCGCGTCGGCGATGCGGCGGCCGTGCTCGGCGGGGGTCATGAGGTCCCGGTCGGCGGTCACGACGAGGACCGGGCGGCCGGACAGCGCGGCCAGCGACCCGTGCAGGTCCAGGGTGCTGAACGCGGGCAGCAGGTCGGCGATGACCTCCACCGTCGTGCCGGCCATCATCCGCGCCGCGAACCGCGACACCTCCGGCGGCACGGGCGAGGCGAAGGACCAGTGGTGGACCAGCCGCTGCTCCACGTCGGCGCCGACCCTGCGCCCGCGCTCCAGCAGCGCGGTGCGGCCGGCGGCGCGGGCCAGCAGCAGCTCGGCCCAGCGCACGAGGTGGCGGCCCAGCAGCGGCAGGCCGTGGTCGTAGCCGGCCAGGCCGCCGGCGCTGGTGGCGACCAGCGCGACCCCGCGCACGCGTTCCAGCAGGTCGGGCCGGCGCACCGCCAGCGCCATGACCGTCATCCCGCCCAGGGAGTGCCCGACGAGCACGAGGGGGCCCTCGGGCACGACGGCGTCGAGGACCTGCCCGAGGTCGTCGGCCACGCGCTCGACGGTGACGGGCCCGGCCGGCCCGCGCCCGGAGCGCCCGTGCCCGCGGTGCTCGGGCAGGACGAGGCGGTAGCGCCCGCGCAGCGCGCGGCGCTGGAAGTGCCAGGCGTCGGCGGACAGCCCGTAGCCGTGCAGCAGGACGACGGTCGGCGCGAGCTCCTCCCCCGGCGCCCGCCCGGGGTCGGGCGCCCCCGCCCCGCGGGTCCCGCCGTCCTCGTCGAGCTCGTCGACCTCCACGTGCAGCAGGGCGCCGTCGTCGGTCCGGACCCGGTGCGCCGTCCCGGTGAGGGGTGTGATGTCGCGCCCGCGCCGCGGTCGGGCTGGCAGCAGCCGCAGGCGCCGGGAGGCCAGGCTCACGCGCCCGCCCCCGCGCCGGCGGCGAGCCCGGCGAGGCGGCCGGCGTACCGGCGGGGCACGCGCGGGCCCAGGCGGGTGACCACCTCGTAGGAGATGGTGCCGGCGGCCTCGGCCCAGTCCTGGGCGGTGGGCTCCAGCGGGCGGCCCGCGGCGGCCCCGGCGCCGAAGACGACGACCGGGTCGCCCGCGGCGGCGTCGTCGCCGGGGCCCAGGTCCACCACGAACTGGTCCATGCACACGCGCCCGGCGACGGGGCGCCGCCGACCGCCGACGAGGACCTGACCGCCCGCGGGCGCGCCGTCGGCGCCGGTGCGGGAGGAGGCGTGCCGCGGCACGCCGTCGCCGTAGCCCAGCGGCACCAGGCCCAGGGTCGTGGCGCGCGGCGCCGTCCACGTCGTGCCGTAGGACACGCCCGCCCCGGCGGGCACCCGCCGCACGTGCGCCAGGCGCGCCGTCAGCGTCATGGCGGGCACCAGCCCCAGCTCCGCGGCGCTCGCGCGCGCCGGGGCGGGGGTCAGGCCGAACAGCGCCAGCCCGCAGCGGGCCAGGTCGAAGCGCGAGCGCGGCAGCAGCAGCGCGGCCGCGGAGTTGGCGTGGTGCAGCAGGCCTGGGTCCACGCCGCGGGCACGGGCGGTGGCGACCGCGGCGGTGAAGGCGTCCAGCTGGGCGTCCACGGTGGCGGCGTCCGGGTCGTCGGCGTCGGCGAAGTGCGCCCACGTGCCGACGACCTCCACGGCGCCCTCGGCGACGGCGGCGGCCACGGCGTCCAGCAGCGGTGGCCACTGGGCGGGCGACGCCCCGCCGCGGGACATGCCGCTGTCGACCTCCAGGTGCAGGCGGGCGGCGCGGCCGGTGGCGCGGGCCGCGGCCACGGCGGCGGCGAGGGTCCGGTCCGCGGCCACCGACAGCTCCACGCCCGACGCGACGGCGGGGCGCAGGTCGGTGCCGGGCACGAGCAGCCACGCGAGGACGGGCGCCTCGATCCCGGCGGCCCGCAGCGCCAGCGCCTCGGCGACGTGCGCGACGCCGAGGCGGGTGGCGCCCCCGGCCAGCGCGGCGCGGGCGGCGGGGACGGCGCCGTGCCCGTACCCGTCGGCCTTGACGACGGCCATCAGCTCGGCGCCGCCGAGGCGCCCGCGCAGCAGCGCCGCGTTGGCGGCCACGGCGTCGAGGTCGACGACCGCCTCGGCGGGCAGCCCGGGGGACGGCTCGGGCGAGCGCTCGGACGGCCCCGCGGACGGGCCCGCGGGCGCGGCGGTGGACGAGCTCACGCTGCGACCGTACCCGCGCTCACCAGCCGGGCAGCGAGGTGAGCGCGGCGGGCAGCGCCTCGGCGACGTCGGCGGCGGCCACGGGTCCCCCGGCGCTGGCCAGGGCCGCGGCCCGCCCGTGCAGCACGGCGGCCGCGGCGGCGACGTCGGCGGCCCGCTGCGGGTGCTCGCCCAGCTCGGCGGCGCGGGCGGCGAGCATCGTGCCCAGCAGCCCGGCCAGCACGTCGCCGGCGCCGGCGGTGGCCAGCCACGGCGGCGCGGCGGCCGCCGTCAGCAGCCGCCCGTCGACCGCGGCGACGGTCGTCACCGTCCCCTTCAGCAGGACGGTCGCGCCGGTCAGGTCCGCGGCGCGGCGGGCGGCGGCGGCCGGGTCGGCCTCCACCGCGGCGCGGTCGGCGTCCTCGCCGAGCAGGCCCAGCAGGCGGGCCAGCTCCCCCGCGTGCGGGGTCAGCACGTGCGCCGCTCCCAGCTGCGGGGGCAGGCCCGCGAGGGCGCCCGCGTCGACGACGGCCGGCTCCCCGGAGGCCAGCGCCTCGCGGACGCGGGCCTGCTGCTCCCCGTCGTCCGGGGACACCCCCGGCCCCAGCACCCACGCCTGGACGCGGCCGGGCCCGGGGACGGCCTCGGGGCGGTGGTGGCGCACCAGCTCGGCCGGGTGCGCGGGGCCGAGGTAGCGGACCATCCCGGCACCGGCGCGCACGGCCGCGTCCACGGCCAGCAGCGCCGCGCCGGTGTAGTCCGGCCCGCCGGCGACGACACCCACGACCCCGCGCGAGTACTTGTCGTCGCCCGGCACGGGCCGGCGCCACGCGGCCGCGACGTCGGCCGGCTCGACGCGGCGCACGACGGGCTCGGGCAGCTCGCCGGCCACGCCGATGTCGGCGACGACGAGGCGCCCGCAGCGCCCGGCGGCCGGGCCGAGCAGGTGGGCGGGCTTGGCGGTGCCGAAGGTGACGGTGAGGTCGGCGCCCAGCACGGCGCCGGTCACGGCGCCCGTGTCGGCGTCCAGCCCGCTGGGCAGGTCCACGGCCACCACGACGGGACCGCCGCTCCCGTCGAGGGCCGCCGCCAGCGCGTCCAGCGGGGCGCGCAGCCCGCCGCGCCCGCCGATCCCGGCCACCCCGTCGAGCAGGAGGTCGGCGCCCGCGCAGGCGCCGCCGGGCGCGGTGTCCTGGGCGGTCAGCGCCCGGACGCGGCACCCGGCGGCGCGGGCGGCGGCCAGGCCGGCGGCGTGCGAGCGCTCCGAGGTCAGCAGGACGAGCACGCCGGCGCCGCGGCGGGCCAGCAGGGCCGCCGCGAACAGCGCGTCCCCGCCGTTGTCGCCCGCCCCGGCCAGGACGACGACGCGCCGCCCGGCGACCCCGCCGGCCGCCGCGCGCAGGGCCCCGGCGCACTCGACCGCGAGCGCCGTCGACGCCCGCTGCATGAGCGTGCCCGCGGGCAGCCGCGCGGCGACGGCCGCCTCCGCGGCGCGCACCTGCGCAGCGGTGGCGGCGCCGATCACGGCAGGCCGCCCTCGGCGACGACCACCGCCGAGGCGATGCCGGCGTCGTGGGACAGGGACAGGTGGAAGCGCTGCACGCCCAGCTCGGCGGCGCGGGCGGCGACGCTGCCGCGCACGACGACCTCGGGGCGGTTGCCGTCCTCGCGCTCGACGCTGCAGTCGGTCCACACCAGCCCGACGGGGGCGCCCAGGGCCTTGGCGACGGCCTCCTTGGCGGCGAACCGCGCGGCCAGCGACTCGGCGGGCAGCCCGCGCTCGCCGTCCCCGAACAGCCGGTCGACCAGCCGGGGCGTGCGCTCCAGCTGCCGCGCGAACCGCGCGACGTCGACGACGTCGATCCCCACTCCGACGATCATGCTCGCCCCCTCCGGCAGGGCAGCACCGTCCCACGCGGGCATGGTGCCCCCGCCGCCGGGGTCCGGGGACCGGACCCCGGCGGCGGAGCCCGGCCTCACTCCACGGTGACGGACTTGGCCAGGTTGCGCGGCTGGTCGACGTCCAGGCCCTTGGCGGTGGCCAGCTCGCAGGCGAACACCTGCAGCGGCACGACGGCCAGCAGCGGCGACAGCAGCGTGGACGTCTGCGGGATCCGGATGACGACGTCGGCGTACGGCTCGACGGCCGTGTCGCCCTGCTCGGCGATGACGAGGGTGCGCGCGCCGCGGGCCCGCACCTCCTGGATGTTGGAGACGACCTTCGCGTGCAGGGAGTCGCGCCCGCGGGGGCTGGGCACGACGACGAACACCGGCTGGCCGGGCTCGACGAGCGCGATGGGCCCGTGCTTGAGCTCGCCGGCCGCGAACCCCTCGGCGTGGATGTACGCCAGCTCCTTCAGCTTCAGCGCCCCCTCCATCGCCACCGGGTAGCCGACGTGCCGGCCCAGGAACAGCACCGAGCGGGTGTCGGCCATGTAGCGGGCGATCTCGCGGACCTGCTCCAGGCCGTCGAGGACCTGGCGCAGCTGGTCGGGGACCTCCTGCAGCTGCTCCAGGACGACGCCGACCTCGTCGGCGAACTTGTTCCCCCGCAGCTGCGCCAGGTACAGGCCCAGCAGGTAGCAGGCGGTGATCTGCGCGAGGAACGCCTTCGTCGAGGCGACCGCGACCTCCGGGCCGGCGTGCGTGTACAGGGCCGCGTCGGCCTCGCGCGGGATGGTCGAGCCGTTGGTGTTGCAGATCGCCAGGACCTTCGCGCCCTGCTCGCGCGCGTGCCGCACCGCCATGATCGTGTCCATCGTCTCCCCCGACTGGGAGATCGCGACGACGAGCGTGCGCTCGGACAGCACGGGGTCGCGGTAGCGGAACTCGTGGGCCAGCTCCACCTCGACGGGGATGCGGCACCAGTGCTCGACGGCGTACTTGGCGACCTGCCCGGCGTAGGCGGCCGTCCCGCACGCCACCACGACGATCTTGTCGACGCTGCGCAGGTCGGCCTCGTCGATCTTCATCTCGTCCAGGACGAGGCGGCCGGAGGGGTCGGTGCGGCCCAGCAGCGTGTCGGCCACGGCCTGCGGCTGGTCGTGGATCTCCTTGGCCATGAAGCTGGGGAACCCGCCCTTCTCGGCGGCGGAGGCGTCCCAGTCCACGTGGTACCGCTTTCCCTGCGCGGGGCGGCCGTCGAAGCCGGTGACGACGACGTCGTCGGGGGTGATGGTGACGACCTGGTCCTGGCCCAGCTCCAGCGCGTCGCGGGTGTGCGCGATGAACGCGGCCACGTCCGAGCCCAGGTAGTTCGCGCCGTCGCCCAGGCCCACGACGAGCGGGGAGTTGCGGCGCGCGCCGACGATGGTGCCGGGGTGGTCGGCGTGCACGGCCAGCAGCGTGAACGCGCCCTCCAGGCGCTCGCAGGTGCGGCGCATGGCCTCCGCCAGGTCCCCGGGACCGTCGCCGGAGCCGTCCCCGGTGCGGGTGCCCTCGTAGGCGGCGGCCAGCAGGTGCGCGACGACCTCGGTGTCCGTCTCGGACGCGAACTCGGCGCCGGTCTCCTCCAGCTCGGCGCGCAGCACGGCGAAGTTCTCGACGATGCCGTTGTGGATGACGGCCACGCGCCCGCCGGTGCCGACGTGCGGGTGGGCGTTGACGTCGGTGGGGCCGCCGTGGGTGGCCCAGCGGGTGTGCCCGATCGCGGTCGGCGAGGACGGCAGCGGCTCGACGTCCAGCGCCTCGACGAGGTTGGCCAGCTTGCCGGCGCGCTTGCGCACGTCCACCCCGTCGGGCGTGACGACGGCGATGCCCGCGGAGTCGTACCCGCGGTACTCCAGGCGCCGCAGCCCCTCCAGGACGACGGCGCACCCCTCCAGCTGCTCGCCCGAGGTGGTGGCGCCCGCACCCGGCCCGACGAAACCCACGATCCCGCACATGAGGGGCAGCGTACGGCGGGGCACCGTCCCTCACGGTCCGTCGCCGCCGGGGGCACCCGCTGGGCGCAGCGGGTGAGCGGTGCGCTGCTCCGGACGGGGTACCGTGCCGCCGGTGAGCACCGCCGGCCGCACGTCCGACGTCCCGGCCGCCGAGGACCACGGCCACGGGCACGGGAACGGGCAGGCGAACGGGCACGGGCAGGCGCCCTCGCCGTACGTCGTGCTCGACCGCGACGAGTGGAGCCGGCTGCGCGACTCCACCCCCATGACGCTCACCGCGCAGGACCTGGCGCGCGTGCGGGGCCTGGGCGACCGCATCGACCTGCGCGAGGTCGAGGAGGTCTACCTGCCGCTGAGCCGGCTGCTGACGCTGTACGACCGGGCCACCGGCGGCCTGCACGCGGCGACCTCCACGTTCCTGGGCGAGCGGGCCCAGCGCACCCCGTTCGTCATCGCCGTCGCGGGGTCGGTGGCCGTGGGCAAGTCCACGACCGCGCGCATCCTGCGCGAGCTGCTGTCGCACTGGCCGGAGACCCCGCGCGTGGAGCTGGTGACCACCGACGGGTTCCTGCTGCCCAACGCCGAGCTGGAGCGGCGCGGCGTCCTGCACCGCAAGGGCTTCCCCGAGTCCTACGACCGGCGCGCGCTGCTGCGCTTCGTCTCCGCGGTCAAGTCCGGCGCGGCGGAGGTGCGCGCCCCGGTCTACTCGCACCTGACGTACGACATCGTCCCCGGCGAGGAGGCGGTCGTGCGCCGCCCCGACGTCCTCATCCTCGAGGGCCTGAACGTGCTGCAGCCGGCGCGGGTGCGCGCCGACGGCACCCAGGGCGTGGCCGTCAGCGACTACTTCGACTTCTCCCTGTACGTCGACGCGCGCACCGACGACGTGCGCAGCTGGTACGTGTCGCGGTTCCTGGAGCTGCGCCGCACGGCGTTCTCCCGGCCCGAGTCGTACTTCCGCCGCTACGCCGCGCTCAGCGACGAGCAGGCCGTCGAGCGCGCCGAGCGCATCTGGGCGGAGATCAACGGCCCCAACCTCGCCGAGAACGTGCGGCCCACCCGAGGCCGGGCCACCTGCGTGCTGCGCAAGGGGCCCGACCACGCCGTGCAGCAGGTGCGGCTGCGCAAGCTCTAGGCGCCGGGCGCCTCAGGCCGGTGCGCCGGCGGCCGTGCGCGCGCTCGTGCGCGCGGCCAGGGCCGCCCGGACGGTCGCCAGCGGCGCCTCGAGGTCCACGCTCGTCTCGTCCCAGCGGAAGCCCATCGCCTCGTTGACGGCGATCATCGGCGTGTTGGACACCGCGTTCCACGTCGAGACCCGGCGCGCGTCCGGGGCGTCGGCCGTCGCCGCCCGCAGGCAGGCGATCTTGAGCAGCAGGCCCAGCCGGTGGCCGCGGTGCTCGCGCAGGACGAGGGTGTCCCACTGCAGCAGCCGCTGCGGCTCGTGCTCGGAGCGCACCAGCATCGTGTACCCGGCCAGGGACCCGTCGGGCGCCTGCGCCAGCGCCAGCCACTGCCGCCGCCCCTGCGCGGCGCGCAGCGCCTCCCCCTCGCGCACCCGGGCGGCGTCCCAGCTCTCCGGCTCCACGGTCAGCTCCCCCTGCGGGGCGTCGGTGCTCATCCGCGCCATGAGGGCGGCCACGGCGTCCACGTCGGCCTCGTCGACCGGCCCGCGCACGGTGCGCACCGCGTAGCCCGCGGCGTGCGGCAGCGCCTGCTCCTCCAGCCGGTGCAGCACCTCCTCGGGCACGGGCAGGTCGAGCTGGCGGCGGGCCTCCTCCAGGCCGGGGACGAAGCCCCACGCGCGGGCGGCGAGCATCCCCGGCCACGTGGCCGCGACGCGCTCGCGCTCGGCGGCCGGGCCCGCGGCGGGCACGTCGACGTCGGCCTGCAGGACGTCGCGACCGGCCGCGGCGGCGACCTCGACGGCCTCGGCGAGCAGGCGGGTGCCCAGGCCGCGGCGCCGGTGCGCCGGCGCGGTCACCACCGCGACGTACGCGGTGCCCGTGTTGTCCAGCGAGGGCAGCAGCAGCTCCGCGGACGCGACCGGCTCGCCGCGCTCGCGCAGCAGCAGCCGGTGCACGACGGCGTCGGCGCGGCCCCGCTCGGTCTCGGCGCGCAGCTCCGCGCGCTGCCAGGGGGCCGGGTCGGTGCGCCCCACGGCCTCGCCGGCGACGAGCACGTCGTACCAGTCGTCGAAGGAGGCGGCGAGCCACGCGCCGCGGTCGGGGTCGTCGGTGGCGGTGCGCTCCACGCGCAGCGCGGGATCGGTGGCGTCCACCCGCCCAGGGCACCACCGCGGCCGCGGCGGCACCACCGGTTTTCCGCGCGCCTCAGAGCGCGAGGCGCTCCCGCACGACGACGGCCAGCCGGTCGGCGACGGCCTGCGCCTGGGCCTGCTCGGCGGCCTCGACCATGACCCGCACGAGCGGCTCGGTGCCCGAGGGGCGCAGCAGGACCCGGCCGGTGGAGCCCAGCTCCTCCTCGGCGGCGCGCACGGCCGCCAGCAGCTCCGGGTCGCTGCCCGCGCGGGACTTCTGCACACCCGGCACGTTGACGAGCACCTGCGGCAGGCGCTGCACGACCCCGGCCAGGTCGGCCAGCGACCGGCCCGTGGCGGCCGCGCGGGCCAGCAGGTGCACGGCGGTCAGGACGCCGTCGCCGGTGGTGGCGTGCGCGGGCAGGACGACGTGGCCGCTCTGCTCCCCGCCGATGCTCCAGCCGCCGCGACCGAGGGCCTCGAGCACGTAGCGGTCGCCCACGGCGGTCTCCACCAGCGCGACGCCCTCGCGCTGCATCGCCAGGCGCAGCCCCAGGTTGCTCATGACGGTGGCGACGAGGGTGTCCTCGCGCAGCTCGCCGCGCTCCTTCATCGCCAGCGCGAGCACGGCCATGATCTGGTCGCCGTCGACGACCTCGCCGGCGGCGTCCACGGCCAGGCAGCGGTCGGCGTCCCCGTCGTGGGCGATGCCGGCGTCGGCGCCGTGCTCCAGGACGGCGCGCCGCAGGGGGCCGAGGTGGGTCGAGCCGACCCCGTCGTTGATGTTCAGCCCGTCCGGGGACGCGTTGATCGCGGTGACGCGGGCCCCGGCCTCGGCGAGCACGCGCGGCGCGACGGTGCTGGCCGCGCCGTGGGCGCAGTCGACGACGACGTGCAGGCCGGACAGGTCGTGCGGCAGGGAGGCGACGACGTGCGCGACGTAGGTGTCCACGGCCTCGCGCTCGACGGCGTCGCCGCGGCGCACGCGGCCGACCTCGGCGCCGGTGGGCCGGTGCTCCACACCCGTGCGGTACTCGGCCTCGATGGCGTCCTCGACGCGGTCGGGCAGCTTGGTGCCGCCGCGGGCGAACACCTTCAGCCCGTTGTCGGGCATGGGGTTGTGCGAGGCGGACAGCATCACGCCGAAGTCGGCGCGCCAGGCGTCCACGAGGTGGGCCAGCGCGGGCGTGGGCACGACGCCGACGTCGCGGACGTCGACCCCGGCGCTGGCCAGCCCGGCGGTCACGGCCGCGGACAGGAACTCCCCCGAGGCGCGCGGGTCGCGCGCCACCAGGGCCGTGGTCCGCCCGCCGCGCTCGGCGCCGAGCACCCCGGCCGTGGCCACGGACAGGCCCACCGCCATCTCGACCGTGAGGTCGACGTTGGCCAGCCCCCGCACGCCGTCGGTCCCGAACAGTCGTCCCACGCCGTCGTCCTCCCCCACACGGTCCAGTACCTGCCGACACGAGAACGGCCCCGGGGGACGAGCCCCGGGGCCGTTCTCGCTGCTGCGGCTCCCGCTGCTGCGGGAGCGGATCAGCGCTTGCTGAACTGCGGCGCCTTGCGGGCCTTCTTCAGACCCGCCTTCTTGCGCTCGGTGGCCCGCGGGTCGCGGGTCAGGAAGCCGGCCTTCTTCAGGGCCGGGCGGTTCGCCTCGAGGTCGATGGCGTTCAGCGCGCGGGCCACGCCCAGGCGCAGGGCGCCGGCCTGGCCGGAGCTGCCGCCGCCGGAGATGCGGGCGATGACGTCGAAGGAGCCCTCGAGCTCGGTGACGCGGAACGGCTCGTTGACGAGCTGCTGGTGGACCTTGTTGGGGAAGTACCCCTCCAGGTCGCGCCCGTTGATCGTCCAGCGGCCGGTGCCGGGGACGATGCGCACGCGGGCGATGGCCTCCTTGCGGCGGCCGGTGGCCGCGCCGGGGGCGATGATGCTCGAACCGCCGGTCCGCGGCTGGGCGGACTCGGTGGTGTAGGTGCCGGTGAAGTCGTCGGACTCGGTGACGTCCTCGACGGTCTCGGTCGTGTACTCGGCCACGGTTCTCCTCGGTGGGTCTGCGTCAGCGGTGTCGCGGTGGGCGTGCCGCGACTACTGCGCGACCTGGGACAGCTCGAAGGCCTGCGGCTGCTGGGCCGCGTGCGGGTGCTCGGGACCCGCGTACACCTTGAGCTTGGACAGCATCTGGCGGCCGAGGGTCGTCTTCGGCAGCATCCCGCGGACGGCCTTCTCGACGGCGCGCTCGGGGTTCTTCTCCAGCAGCTCGGTGTAGCCGGTGGCCTTCAGGCCGCCGGGGTACCCGGAGTGGCGGTAGGCCAGCTTCTGGTCGCGCTTGGAGCCGGTCAGGGCCACCTTGGCGGCGTTGACGATGATGACGTGGTCACCGTTGTCGACGTGCGGGGCGAAGGTCGGCTTGTGCTTGCCGCGGAGCAGGATCGCCGTCTGCGACGCCAGGCGGCCGAGCACGACGTCCTCCGCGTCGATGACGAGCCAGCGGCGGTCGATGTCGCCGGGCTTCGGGGTGAACGTGCGCACGGGGCTTGCCCATCTCCTCGAGACGATTACCGGACGGCCCCCGCCTGGGGCCTCGCCGGGAAGGGCGGGCAACTGCGCGGGCACAACGGCCAGTGACGATACCCGCCGCCCCGGCGCCCGGTCAAAACGGCTGCACGGGCGGCCCCCCGGGCGGCCCGGACCGCCCCGGGAGCGCCCCGGGAGCGCCCCGGGAGCGCCCCGGGAGCGCCCCGGGAGCGCCTCCGCGCCGTCAGCGGGCGCGCGCCACCCGGGCCACGTCCCAGACCGGCTCGGCGCTCTCCACGACCCGCCCGTCGGCGCCGAAGACGAGGAAGCGGTCGAAGCCGCGGGCGAACCAGCGGTCGTGCGTCACCGCCACCACCGTGCCCTCGAAGGCGGCCAGCGCGCGCTCCAGCGCCTCGGCCGAGTGCAGGTCCAGGTTGTCGGTCGGCTCGTCCAGCAGCAGCAGGGTGGCCCCCGACAGCTCCAGCAGCAGCACCTGCAGCCGGGCCTGCTGCCCGCCCGACAGGTGCTCGAAGCGCTGCTCGGCGGCGGCGGCCAGCCCGTAGCGGTCCAGCGCCCGCGCGGCCGCCTCGCGGTCCAGCCCCGCCCGGTGGGCGGTGCCGCGGTGCAGCACGTCCAGGAGGGTGCGCCCCACCAGCGCCGGCTGCTCGTGCGTCTGGGCGAACCAACCCGGCCGCACCCGGGCGCCCAGGCGGGCCGAACCGGTGTGCGGCACGGGCGCCGCGGCGTGCTCGTCGACGGGGGCGTGCTCGGGGTCCGGGTCGGAGCCGCCGGCCGCCAGCAGCCGCAGGAAGTGCGACTTGCCCGAGCCGTTGGAGCCCAGCACCGCCACCCGGTCGCCCAGGTGCAGCTCGGCGTCGAAGGGCGCCATCAGCCCCGTCAGCTCCAGCCGCTCGCACACCACCGCCCGCTTGCCCGTGCGCCCCCCGCGCAGGCGCATCCGCACGTCCTGCGCGGCCGGCGGCGCCTGCGGCGGGCCGGCCTCCTCGAAGCGGGCCAGGCGGGTCTGCGCCGCCGCGTAGCGCGAGGCCACGCCGTCGTTGAACTTCGCCTTCTCGCGCAGCGACAGCACCAGGGCGCGCAGCTTCGCGCGGTCCTCGTCCCAGCGCCGGCGCAGCTCCTCCAGGCGCTCCCCGCGCGCGGCGCGCGCCGCCCCGTAGGTGGTGAAGGAGCCGCCGTGCACCCAGGAGACGGCGCCCAGCGGGCCCGGTTCCAGGGTGACGACGCGGTCGGCGGCCGCGGCGAGCAGCTCGCGGTCGTGGCTGACCAGCAGCACCGACTTGGCGGTGGCCCGCAGCTGCTCCTCCAGCCACCGCTTGCCCGGCACGTCGAGGTAGTTGTCCGGCTCGTCCAGCAGCAGCACCTCGTCGGGGCCGCGCAGCAGCGCCTCCAGCACCAGGCGCTTCTGCTCGCCGCCCGAGAGGGTGCGCACCAGGCGGTGCCGGCACCGCTCGAACGGGACCCCCAGGGCCGCGGCGGTGCACTCGTCCCAGCCGACCTCGGCCTCGTAGCCGCCGACGTCGCCGAAGTCGGCCAGGGCCTGCGCGTAGCGCAGCTGCTCGCGCTCGGCGTCGGTCTCGAGCATCGCCAGCTCGGCCGCCTCCACGGCCGCGGCCGCCGCGCGCAGCGGCGGCGGGGCCACCGACAGCAGCAGCTCGCCGACGCTGGTGGCGTCGCGGACCGAGCCGACGAACTGGCGCATCACGCCCAGGCCACCGCTGCGGGCCACGGCACCGGACTGCAGCGGCTCGTCCCCGGCGACCAGGCGCAGCAGCGTCGTCTTGCCGGTGCCGTTTGGGCCCACCAGCGCGGTGGTGGTGCCGTCGGCGACGCGGAAGGACACCTCGTGCAGCAGGGGCCGCCCGTCGGGCAGCTCGTGGCTGACGGCCTGGACGTCGACGTGACCCACGGGCGGTCAGTCTGCCGGGCCGCGCCCGCCGGGCGCCCCGCGTTTCCCGGCCCGCGCCCGGCTCACGCGCGCGGGGTGGCGGTGGCGCGCAGGGAGCAGCTGGTGGTGTCGGCGTCGGCCCACGGCCCGGCCACGTCGACGACGGCGATCCCGCAGGTGCGCAGCTGCAGCACCTCGCCCGTCAGGGCCTCGACGAGGTCGCTCAGGCCGGGGTTGTGGCCCACGAGGACGACGGTGCCGTCGGGGCCGGACAGGCCGCCCGGGGCCCCGGGAGCGGGCGCCGGGCCGTCACCGGGGTCGGCGTCCAGGCCCCGCACGACGCGCAGCAGGTCGCCCAGCGTGGCCTCGTACAGCCGCTCCTCGTCCACGACGGGCGGCTCGGCGTCCCAGGCGTCCAGGACGCGCGCGGTGGTCTCCTCCGTGCGGCGCGCCGGGGAGGTGACGACCAGGGAGGGCAGGCCCACGTGCTCGGCCAGCCACCGGCCGGCCGCCTCGGCGTCAGCGCGGCCGCGCTCGGCCAGGGGGCGGGCGATGTCCTGCAGCCCCGGAGGGGTGTCGGCCTTGGCGTGGCGGAGCACGACGAGCGTGGGCACGGGCCCACAGCCTGCCGGACGCCCGCGCGCCCGCGGTCCCCGGGGGTGCGGTCCCCGGGGGTGCGGCTCAGCAGCAGGGCGGGGCGGCGGGGAGACCGGTCGCACCGGTCGCACCGGGCGCACCGGGCGCGGTGCGCACGGCGCGGGCCTGGGCCGCGCGGGCGGCCAGGCCGGCGTCCGCGGGGTAGACGACCTCCTCGAGCACGAGGCCGTGGGGGGCCACGACCGCGACGCCCGGGTCGCGCCGTCCGGCGGCGAGGACGCGGGCGGGCCAGTCGACCTCGCGGCGCCCCTCCCCCACCGCCAGGGCGGCGCCGACCAGGGCGCGGACCATGGAGTGGCAGAAGGCGTCCGCCTGCACGTCCGCCTCCAGCAGCCCGTCGGGGCGGCGGGTCCAGGCGTAGCGCAGCAGGGTCCGCACGGTGGTGGCGCCCTCGCGGGGCCGGCAGTACGCCGCGAAGTCGTGCAGGCCCGTCAGGCGGGCCGCCGCCGCGTCCATGGCGGCCGCGTCCAGCGGGCGCCGGTGCGCCAGCACGTGCGAGCGCAGCAGCGGCGGCGCACCGCCGGGCGCGTCGCTGACGCGGTAGGCGTAGCGGCGGCGCAGGGCCCCGAAGCGGGCGTCGAAGCCGGCCGGCGCCTCGCGGGCGCCGTGCACGCGCACGTCGGGCGGCAGGACGCCGGCCAGGCGGCGCACGAGCGCCGCGCCGGGCGGGGCCTCGGAGCGGCCGGGCGCGGCCAGCCAGGCGGCGCGGGGCACGTCGACGTGGCAGACCTGGCCGGTGGCGTGCACGCCCGCGTCGGTGCGCCCGGCCACCACCAGGCGCGGCGGCTCCTCCAGCCGCAGGACGCGCTGCAGGCCCGCGGCGAGCACGCCCTGGACGGTGCGCAGTCCCGGCTGCTCGGCCCAGCCGGAGAAGGCGCCGCCGTCGTAGCCCAGGTCCAGGCGCAGGCGCGCGGTCGCGGCGGCCGGAGCCCCGGCGGGGTCCGGCGCGCCCGCGGGTCCCGGCACGCCCGCGGGGTCCGGCGCGGCCTCGGGCACGACGGCGACGAGCCCGCCCTCCCCGGTGGGGTGGGCGGGCTCGTCGTGCGGCGGGGAGGCGGTCAGGCCTTCTCCTCGCCGGTGCCCTCGGCGTCCGTGGACGTCTCGGGCGTGGTGCCGGTGGACTCGTCGCTCGGGTCCGCCTCGGCGGCGTCGAGCTCGACGCCGGTGTCGGCGCCGGCGTCACCCTCGGGGAGGGTGTCGGGCTGGTCGACCGAGCCGGGCTCGACGTCGGCGGCCTCGGCGGCGGCCGCGGCGGTGGCGGCGGTCGCCGCACCCGCGGTGGCGCGCTCGGCCTCGCGGACGGTGGCCTGCTTGGCGCTGACCGGCTCCATGACGAGCTGGATGACCGCCATGGGGGCGTTGTCGCCCTTGCGCGGGCCGATCTTCACGATGCGGGTGTAGCCGCCCTGGCGCTCCGACATCGCCGGGGCGATCTCGGTGAACAGGAAGTGCACGACGGACTTGTCGCGGATGGTGCGCATGACCTGCCGGCGCGAGGCGAGGTCGCCCTTCTTGGCGAAGGTGACCAGCTTCTCCGCGAACGGGCGCAGGCGGCGGGCCTTGGCCTCGGTCGTGGTGATGCTGCGGTGCTCGAAGAGCTGCGTCGCCAGGTTGGCGAGGATGAGCTTCTCGTGGGCCGGCCCGCCGCCGAGCCGCGGTCCCTTGGTGGGCGTGGGCATGGTTGTCGATCTCCTCGGGGTCGCCGCCGCCCGCTGGTGCGGGCGGCGGTCAGCGGACGGTCAGAGCTGCTCGTCCTCGGCGAAGGACGTGTCGTCCTCCTCGAAGTCGTTGACGACGGCGCTCGGGTCGAACCCGGGCGGGGAGTCCTTCAGGTGCAGGCCCATGCCGGCGAGCTTGGCCTTCACCTCGTCGATGGACTTCTGCCCGAAGTTGCGGATGTCGAGCAGGTCGGCCTCGCTGCGCGAGACGAGCTCCCCGACGGAGTGGATGCCCTCGCGCTTGAGGCAGTTGTAGGAGCGGACCGTCAGGTCCAGCGCCTCGATCTCCAGCGCCAGGTCGGCGGCCAGGGCCGCGTCGGTCGGCGAGGGGCCCATGTCGATGCCCTCGGCCTCGACGTTGAGCTCGCGGGCCAGGCCGAACAGCTCGGTGAGCGTCTTGCCGGCGGAGGCGACGGCGTCGCGCGGGGTGATGGCGCGCTTGGTCTCGACGTCGACCACGAGGCGGTCGAAGTCGGTGCGCTGCTCCACGCGCGTGGCCTCGACCTTGTACGTCACCTTCAGCACGGGCGAGTAGATGGAGTCGACCGGGATCCGGCCGATCTCCTGCTCGCCGCTCTTGTTCTGCGCCGCGGAGACGTAGCCGCGGCCGCGCTCGACGGTCAGCTCCATCTCGAGCTTGCCCTTGCCGTTGAGCGTGGCGATGTGCAGGTCGGGGTTGTGCACCTCGACACCGGCCGGGGGCGCGATGTCGGCGGCGGTCACGGCGCCGGGGCCCTGCTTGCGCAGGTACATGACGACCGGCTCGTCGTGCTCGGAGGAGACGACGAGGTTCTTGACGTTGAGGACGAGCTCGGTGACGTCCTCCTTGACCCCGGGGACGCTGGTGAACTCGTGCAGCACGCCGTCGATGCGGAGGCTGGTCACGGCCGCGCCCGGGATGGAGGACAGCAGGGTCCGGCGCAGCGAGTTGCCGAGGGTGTAGCCGAAGCCCGGCTCCAGGGGCTCGATGACGAAGCGCGAGCGGTACTCGTCGACGACGTCCTCGGTGAGGGTGGGGCGCTGTGCGATCAGCACGGAGTCTTCCTTCCCGCGGGCGTCCGCCATATGACGCCCCGCACGCCCGTCAGCATCGGTCCACCGACGGGGTCTGGCTCGATCGAGGGTGAGGTTCGACCGGGACGGACCGCAGCGCCCGCCGCCCGTGGGGGCGGGGGCGCTGGGTCCGGGGAGGTCAGACGCGCCGGCGCTTGGGGGGCCGGCAGCCGTTGTGCGGGCTGGGGGTGACGTCCTGGATCGCGCCGACCTCCAGGCCGGTGGCCTGCAGCGAGCGGATCGCGGTCTCGCGGCCCGAGCCCGGGCCCTTGACGAAGACGTCGACCTTGCGCATCCCGTGCTCCTGCGCACGGCGCGCGGCGGCCTCGGCGGCCATCTGCGCGGCGAACGGCGTCGACTTGCGCGAGCCCTTGAAGCCGACCTGGCCGGCGGAGGCCCACGCGATCACGGCACCGGTCGGGTCCGTGATCGAGACGATGGTGTTGTTGAAGGTGCTCTTGATGTGCGCGTGGCCGTGGGAGACGTTCTTCTTCTCCTTGCGGCGCGGCTTGCGCGTCGCCGTGGCCTGACGGCTCTTGGGAGGCATGGTGTCCGGACTCCAGTGGACGAGGGGGCGGGTGTACGAGGGCGGGGCGTGACCCCGGCAGCGGCGCCCGGTGCGGGCGGCGCGTCAGCGCTTACTTGCGGCCGGCCTTCTTCTTGCCGGCGACCGTGCGCTTCGGGCCCTTGCGGGTGCGGGCGTTGGTCTTCGTGCGCTGACCGCGCACGGGCAGACCGCGGCGGTGCCGCAGGCCCTCGTAGGAACCGATCTCGACCTTGCGGCGGATGTCCGCGGCCACCTCGCGCCGCAGGTCGCCCTCGACGCGGTAGTTGGCCTCGATGTGGTCGCGCAGCGCGACCAGCTCGTCGTCGGACAGGTCGCGGACGCGGCGGTCCGGGCTGACGCCGGTGGCGGTCAGGGTCTCCAGGGCGCGGGTGCGTCCGACGCCGAAGATGTAGGTGAGCGCGATCTCCAGCCGCTTCTCGCGGGGGAGGTCGACGCCGACGAGACGTGCCATGCGGGTTCGTGTCCCTCGTTCGTCGGAGGTCTGCCGCACCACCTGCCCCGGCCTCGTCAGACGGGTCCCCGGCCTCCGACCGGGGGTGTCACCGCACCGGTCCGGGGACGTGCCCCGGGAGCGGTGCGGCGGGTAGTGCGATGGTCCGGCCGCCGTGCGGCGGCCGGGTGGTGCTGCGTCAGCCCTGGCGCTGCTTGTGGCGCAGGTTGTCGCAGATGACCATGACCCGGCCGTGGCGGCGGATCACCTTGCACTTGTCGCAGATCTTCTTGACGCTCGGCTTGACCTTCATCGTGTCTCCGGTCGTGCGGGCCGCGAACAGCCCGCGGGCGCGGGAGGTCGACGGCCGGCGGCCAGTGGGCTCACTTGTAGCGGTAGACGATGCGCCCGCGGGACAGGTCGTACGGGCTGAGCTCGACGACGACCCGGTCCTCGGGGAGGATCCGGATGTAGTGCTGGCGCATCTTCCCGGAGATGTGCGCCAGGACCTTGTGGCCGTTGCTCAGCTCGACGCGGAACATCGCGTTGGGCAGGGCTTCGACCACGGTGCCCTCGATCTCGATGACGCCGTCCTTCTTCGGCATAGCCTCCGCTTCCATGTGTGGGGTTCGTGCCCGCCCCCACCGACGTGCGGGTGCACGGCGGAGGCACGGCGGACCGACGGTCAAGCTTACGCGACGGCGCGCCGGATCCGAAATCGGCCCCGCCGTCCCCCGAGGTCGGGTGTGTCGCAGCGCTTCCGGGCGACCGCCCGCGGCGCGCCCGCGGGCGGCCGGGACGCCCGGGACGCCGGCGGGGCGCTACTCCTGCGGGACGGTGACCCCGAGGGGCCCGAGCTCCGCGGCCCCGCCGTCGGGCGCGGTGAGCACCCACAGCGCGTCGTCGAGCACGGCGACGGTGTGCTCCCAGTGGGCCGCGCGCGAGCCGTCGGCCGTCACCACGGTCCACTCGTCGGCCAGCACCTCGGTGTCGACCCCGCCGCGGGTGCACATGGGCTCCACGGCCAGGCACATGCCGGTGCGGACCTTGGGGCCGCGGTCGCGCGTGCGGTAGTTCAGGACGTCCGGCGGCATGTGCATGGCGGTGCCGATGCCGTGGCCGGTGTAGCCGTCCACGATGCCGAAGCGGCCGTCCACCGCGTCCTCGACGGCGTCCCCGACGTCGCCGACGCGACCGCGGCGGGCCAGCGCCGCGATCCCCCGCCACAGCGCCTGCCGCGTGACCTCCACGAGCTCGACGTCGGCGGCCTCGCGCGGCTCCCCCACGATCTGCGTGAAGGCGGAGTCGCCGTGCCAGCCGTCCACGACGCACCCGCCGTCGATCGAGACGACGTCGCCCTCCTCGAGCACCTGGTCACCGGGGATGCCGTGCACCACCACGTGGTTGACCGAGATGCACAGGGTGGCCGGGTAGCCGTGGTAGCCGAGGAAGTTGGGCGTGCCCCCGCCGGAGCGGATGACGTCCTCGGCGAGCGCGTCCAGCTCGCGGGTCGTGACGCCCGGGCGCAGCGCGGTGCGGGTCGTGTTGAGGGCCGCGTACGTCAGCAGCCCCGCCCTCCGCATCGCGAGCACCTGCTCGGGCGTCTTGAGCTCGATCTTCTCCCGGCCCAGCACGAGCGCTCCTCAGACCTCGTCGGTGCGCCCGAGCGCGTCGAGCAGGCGGGCCGTCACGGCGGGGACCTCCCCCAGGCCGTCCACGCTGCGCAGCAGGCCTCGCTCGGCGTAGACCTGCACCAGCGGGGCCGTCTGCTCCCGGTAGACCTCCTGGCGGGTGCGCACGACGTCCTCGGTGTCGTCGCTGCGGCCCTCCAGCTGGGCGCGCCGGGTCAGCCGGCGCACGAGCTCGTCGGTGTCCGCGGTGATCTCCAGGACGGCGTCCAGCTTGCCGCCGCGCTCGGTGAGCATGTCGTCCAGCTCGCGCACCTGGTCGGTGGTGCGCGGGTAGCCGTCGAGGATGAAGCCGTCCTGCGCGTCGCCCTCGGCCAGGCGGTCGCGGACCATCGCGTTGGTGACGGTGTCGGGCACGTAGCGGCCCGCGTCCATGTACTCCTTCGCGGTGCGGCCCAGCTCGGTGCCCTGCGCGACGTTGGCGCGGAAGATGTCGCCGGTGGAGATCGCGGGGATGCCCAGCCGGGTCGACAGGAGCTTGGCCTGGGTGCCCTTGCCGGCACCGGGGGGACCGAGGAGCACGAGACGCGTCATCGCAGGAACCCTTCGTAGTTGCGCTGCTGGAGCTGGGACTCGATCTGCTTCACGGTCTCCAGACCGACGCCGACGATGATGAGGATCGACGTGCCCCCGAAGGGGAAGTTCTGGTTCGCGTTGAACGCGACGAACGCGATCAGCGGCAGCAACGAGATCAGGCCAAGGTACAGCGACCCCGGCAGCGTGATGCGCGTGAGGATGTAGTCCAGGTACTCCGCGGTGGGCCGCCCCGCCCGCACGCCGGGGATGAAGCCCCCGTACTTGCGCATGTTCTCCGCGACCTCGTCCGGGTTGAACGTGATCGCCACGTAGAAGAACGCGAAGAAGATGATCAGCAGGAAGTACACGGCCATGTAGACCGGGTGGTCGCCGCGCGTGAAGTGCTCGTTGATCCACAGCACCCAGCCGGCGTTCTGGTCGGCGGCGAACTGCGAGACCAGCGCCGGCAGGTACAGCAGCGACGAGGCGAAGATGATCGGGATGACGCCGGCCATGTTGACCTTGAGCGGGATGTAGGTGCTGCTGCCGCCGTACACGCGGCGGCCGACCATCCGCTTGGCGTACTGCACCGGCACGCGGCGCTGGGACTGCTCGACGGCCACGACCGCGGCCACGACGACCAGGCCGATGGCCAGGATGCCGGCGAAGGTGACCCAGCCCTGCTCGCGCCCGATCGCCCACAGCGACGTGGGGAAGGTGGCGGCGATCTGCGTGAAGATCAGCAGCGACATGCCGTTGCCGACGCCGCGCTCGGTGATGTTCTCGCCCAGCCACATGATCAGGCCGGTGCCGGCGGTCATGGTCAGCACCATGAGCGCGATGGTCGGCAGGCTCTGGTCGGGCACCACCTGGGCGCAGTCCACCTGGAAGAGCCGGACCGGGTCGCGGGCGATGGACACGTAGGTCGTCGACTGCAGGACCGCGAGGGCGATGGTGAGGTAGCGGGTGTACTGCGTGAGCTTGGAGGTACCCGCCTGCCCCTCCTTCTTCAGCTCCTCGAAGCGCGGGATCACGACCGTCAGCAGCTGCACGATGATGCTCGCCGTGATGTACGGCATGATCCCGAGCGCGAAGACGGACAGCTGCAGGAGCGCGCCGCCGGAGAAGAGGTTGACGAGGCCGAGCAGGCTGTTGCCCGTCTCGGCCTGCGCGATGCACTGCTGCACGGCGGCGTAGTCGACACCGGGCGTCGGCACGAAGGAGCCGAGGCGGACGAGCACGATGATGCCGAGCGTGAACAGCAGCTTGCGGCGCAGGTCCGGCGTGCGGAACGCGCGGCCCAGAGCGGTGAGCACTTCAACCTCCTGCACCGCCCTCCTCGCGACGGGCGCGGGAGACGGGGTGGGGACTGTCGGACGGGGCGAACGGGTGGTGCCGGTGGTGCGGTGGTGCCGGGCGGGGACGTCACCGCCCCTCGGGGGAACCCTACCGTCCCCCACAACGACCACGCGGCGGTAGCGGACGATCACTCGTCGCTACCGCCGCGTGGCGGAGGGCCCGGAGGCCGGTGGTGCGCCTGCTCAGACCGTGGTGGCCGAGCCGCCGGCGGCGGCGATCTTCTCGGCCGCCGAGCCGGAGAACTTGTGCGCGCTGACCTGCAGCGGCACGGACACCTCGCCGGTGCCGAGGACCTTGACCAGGTGGCCCTTGCGGACCGCGCCCTTGGCCACGAGGTCGTCGACCGTCACCGCGCCGCCCTCGGGGAAGAGCGTCGCGAGCTCCCCCACGTTGACGACCTGGTACTCGACCCGGAAGGGGTTCTTGAAGCCGCGGAGCTTGGGCAGCCGCATGTGCAGCGGCATCTGCCCGCCCTCGAAGGCCTCGGGCACCGAGTAGCGGGCCTTGGTGCCCTTGGTGCCGCGGCCCGCGGTCTTGCCCTTGCTGGCCTCACCGCGGCCGACGCGCGTCTTGGCCGTCTTCGCGCCCGGGGCGGGGCGCAGGTGGTGCACCTTGAGGACGTGCTCGCCCGAATCGTTCGCCATGTCAGTCAACCTCCTCGACCGTCACGAGGTGCTCGACGGTCTTGGCCATCCCGCGGAGCTCGGGCTTGTCGTCCTTGACGACGCTCTGCCCGATGCCGCGCAGCCCGAGGCTGCGCAGCGTCTCCCGCTGGTTCTGCTTGCCGCCGATGGCGGACTTGACCTGCGTCACCTTGAAGCGGCCCATCAGGCGCTCACCCCCGCGGCGCGGGCGCGCAGCAGCGCGGCCGGGGCGACGTCCTCCACGGGCAGGCCGCGGCGGGCCGCGACCTGCTCGGGACGCTCGAGACCGCGCAGGGCCTCGATCGTCGCCTGCACGATGTTGATCGCGTTGTCCGACCCGAGCGACTTGCTCAGGACGTCGTGGACGCCCGCGCACTCCAGCACGGCGCGCACCGGGCCGCCGGCGATGACACCGGTACCCGGGGAGGCCGGGCGCAGCATGACCACGCCGGCCGCCTTCTCGCCCTGGATGGGGTGCGGGATGGTGCCCTGGATGCGGGGCACGCGGAAGAAGTTCTTCTTGGCCTCCTCGACGCCCTTGGCGATCGCCGCGGGCACCTCCTTGGCCTTGCCGTAGCCGACACCGACGGTGCCGTCGCCGTCGCCCACGACCACGAGGGCCGTGAAGCTGAAGCGGCGGCCGCCCTTGACGACCTTGGCCACGCGGTTGATGGTCACCACGCGCTCGACGAAGTTGCCGCGGTCGCCCGCGTCACCCCGTCCGCGCTGGTCGCGGCCGCCGTCGCGGCGGTCCCGACGGTTGTCGTTGCGGTCACCGCCGGCGCCGGCCGCACCGGCGCCGGCGCCTCGGCGCTGGGGTCCAGGCATCAGACGTTCCTCATCTCGATCGTCGTCGTCATGACGGGGCGGGTCGTCACAGGGACAGCCCCGCCTCGCGGGCGCCGTCGGCGATGGCCGCCACGCGCCCGGCGTACCGGTTGCCGCCGCGGTCGAAGACCACGGCCTCGATGCCGGCCGCCTTGGCGCGCTCGCCGACGAGGACGCCGACGGCCTTGGCCTTGGCCGACTTGTCGTCGCCGCTGGCGCGCAGGTCGGCCTCCATGGTCGAGGCCGACACCAGCGTGTGACCAGCGGCGTCGTCGATGACCTGCACGAAGACGTGCCGCGTGGAGCGGGTGACCACCAGGCGCGGCCGCACGGCGGTGCCGACGACCTTCTTGCGCACGCGGACGTGGCGGCGCTTGCGAGCGGCCGCGGTGCCCTTCTGGGTGCGCTGCACGGAGAGAGCCATCACTTACCAGCCTTCCCGACCTTGCGGCGGATCTGCTCGCCGGCGTAGCGCACGCCCTTGCCCTTGTACGGGTCGGGCTTGCGCAGCTTGCGGATGTTGGCGGCGACCTCGCCCACCTGCTGCTTGTCGATGCCCGCCACCGAGAAGCGGGTGGGGTTCTCGACCGCGAAGGTGATGCCGTCCGGGGCCCTGACGACCACCGGGTGGCTGAAGCCGAGCGCGAACTCGAGGTCCGAGCCGCGGGCCGTGACGCGGTAGCCCGTGCCCACGATCTCCAGGCGCTTCACGTAGCCGTTCGTGACGCCCTCGACCATGTTGGCCAGGAGCGTGCGGGTCAGGCCGTGCAGCGCGCGGGACGAGCGCTCGTCGTCCGGGCGCGAGACCTGCAGGGCGCCCTCGTCCGTGCGCTCCACCGCGATGGGCGCCGGGACCGTGTGCGACAGGGTCCCCTTGGGGCCCTTGACCGTGACGGCGGGGCCGTCCACGGTCACGTCCACGCCCGAAGGCACCTGGACGGGGAGTCGACCGATGCGCGACATGAGTCCTCCTCCCTCACCAGACGTAGGCGAGGACTTCCCCGCCCACGCCCTTCTTGTTGGCCTGCCGGTCGGTCAGCAGCCCGCTGGACGTGGACAGGATCGCCACGCCGAGGCCACCGAGGACGCGGGGCAGGTTCGTCGACTTCGCGTAGACCCGCAGACCGGGCTTGCTCACGCGGCGCAGGCCGGCGATCGCACGCTCGCGGTTGGGGCCGAACTTGAGGTTCAGCGTGAGCTTCTTGCCGACCTCGGCGTCCTCGACGGTCCACGAGGCGATGTAGCCCTCAGCCTGGAGGATCTCGGCGATGTGCGACTTCAGCTTGCTGTACGGCATGGAGACGGTGTCGTGGTACGCCGAGTTGGCGTTGCGCAGACGCGTCAGCATGTCCGCGATGGGATCGGTCATCGTCATCGGGCTCGTCCGCCCTTCCTCGCCGGGGTTTCCGCACCGCGGGGCGCGGTGCGGACCTTCGGCGTCGTCGTGATGTTGGAGGTCACCAGCTGCTCTTGGTCACACCGGGCAGCTCGCCGCGGTGCGCCATCTCCCGCAGGCAGATGCGGCAGATGCCGAACTTGCGGAACACCGCGTGCGGGCGCCCGCAGCGCTGGCAGCGGGTGTAGGCGCGGACAGCGAACTTCGGCTTGCGCGCGGCCTTGGTAACGAGAGCGGTCTTCGCCACGGTCAGTTCTCCTTGAACGGGAAGCCCAGCGCGCGGAGCAGCGCGCGGCCCTCGTCGTCGGTCTTGGCAGTCGTCACGACCGTGATGTCCATGCCGCGGACGCGGTCGATCTTGTCCTGGTCGATCTCGTGGAACATCGACTGCTCCGTGAGGCCGAAGGTGTAGTTGCCGTTCCCGTCGAACTGCTTCGGCGACAGACCGCGGAAGTCCCTGATCCGGGGCAGCGCGAGCGACACCAGGCGGTCCAGGAACTCCCACATCCGGTCGCCGCGCAGCGTGGTGTGCGCGCCGATCGGCATGCCCTCGCGCAGCTTGAACTGGGCGATGGACTTGCGGGCCCGGGTCACCTGCGGCTTCTGACCGGTGATCACGGTCAGGTCGCGCACGGCGCCGTCGATGAGCTTGGAGTCGCGGGCGGCCTCGCCGACACCCATGTTCACCACGACCTTGACCAGGCCGGGGACGAGCATGACGTTGGCGTAGCCGAACTGCTCGTGCAGCTGGCCCTTGATCTCGTCGCGGTAGCGCTGCTTCAGGCGGGGAAGGGCGCGGGTCTGGGTCTCAACAGTCATCAGATGTCCTTGCCGGAGCGCTTGGCGACGCGGATGCGCTTGGTCTTCGTGCGCCCGTCGCGCTCCACCTGCTCGGTGCGGATGCCCACGCGGGTCGGCTTGCCCGTCTCCGGGTCCACCAGCTGCACGTTGCTGATGTGGATCGGGGCCTCGCGGACCTCGATGCCGCCGGCCACGCCGGGGCGGGCCTTGGTGTGCCGCTTCATCTGGTTGACGCCCTCGACCAGCACGCGCTGCGTGTCGGCGAAGACCTCCAGGACCTTGCCCTGCTTGCCGAGGTCGGACGTCTTGGTGCCGTCGTCGTTGCGGCGACCGCGCACGCGGGTGATGACCTGGACCAGGTCACCCTTCTTGATGCGGATCTTCCCCATGGTCAGAGCACCTCCGGAGCCAGCGAGATGATCCTCATGAACTTCTTCTCGCGCAGCTCGCGACCGACGGGCCCGAAGATGCGGGTCCCGCGCGGGTCGCCGCCGTCGGCGCGGAGGATCACGGCGGCGTTCTCGTCGAAGCGGATGTAGGAACCGTCGGCGCGGCGACGCTCCTTCTTGGTGCGGACGATCACGGCCTTGACCACGTCGCCCTTCTTCACGTTGCCACCGGGGATCGCGTCCTTGACCGTGGCCACGATCACGTCACCGATGCCCGCGTAGCGGCGGCCGGAACCGCCGAGCACGCGGATGCACAGGATCTCCTTGGCACCCGTGTTGTCGGCGACCTTGAGCCGCGACTCCTGCTGGATCACTCTCTACTCCTTCGTCGCGCCGGTTCTCGGCGCCCCGCGAGGGGCGCCGAGCCTGGCCGAACGGACATGGGGTACGGGGGGCGGTGCGCGCGGGGCGCTCCGCCCGAGGTCACTTGGCGCGCTCGAGGACCTCGACGACGCGCCAGCGCTTGGTGGCGGACAGCGGCCGGGTCTCGGCGATGAGGACGAGGTCGCCCACACCGGCCGAGGAGGCCTCGTCGTGCGCCTTCACCTTGGTGGTGCGGCGGATGACCTTGCCGTAGAGCGCGTGCTTGACGCGGTCCTCGACCTCGACCACCACGGTCTTCTGCATCTTGTCGCTGACGACGTAGCCGCGGCGGGTCTTGCGGTAGCCGCGCTCCGTCGCCGGCGTCGCGCTCGTGGCGCTCTGCTCGCTCACTGGGCGACCTCCTCGCTGGTCGGCGCGTCGCTGATGCCGAGCTCGCGCTCGCGCATCGTCGTGTAGATGCGGGAGATGTCCCGCTTGACCGCCTTCAGCCGGCTGTTGTTCTCCAGCTGCCCGGTCGCGGACTGGAAGCGGAGGTTGAACAGCTCCTCCTTGGCCTTCCGCAGCTCCTCGACCAGCTTGGCGTCGTCGAACCCGCGCAGCTCGTCGGCGCTCAGGCCCTTCGTCCCGACGGCCATCACTCACCACCCTCGCGGCGCACGATCTTGCACTTGACGGGCAGCTTGTGGATGGCGCGGGTCAGCGCCTCCGAAGCCACCTTCTCGTTGGGGAACGACAGCTCGAACATCACGCGCCCGGGCTTGACGTTCGCGATCCACCACTCGGGCGAGCCCTTGCCGGAACCCATGCGGGTCTCGGCCGGCTTCTTCGTCAGCGGACGGTCCGGGTAGATGTTGATCCAGACCTTGCCGCCACGACGGATGTGCCGGGTGATGGCGATACGAGCCGACTCGATCTGCCGGTTCGTGATGTACCCGCCCTCGACGGCCATGATCCCGTACTCACCGAAGGTGACCCGGGTGCCGCCGGTGGCCGCGCCGCGGCGCGTGGGGTGGTGCTGCTTGCGGTGCTTGACTCGGCGTGGGATCAGCACGGGTCAGGCCTCCGTTCCGTTGGTGCCCTTGCCGGTGGCGGGCTGCTGGGCGGCCTCGCCGGTCGGCGCGCCGGCACCCGCCGCGGCCTCGGCCACGGGAGCGCTGGCGGTCTCCTGCGTCGGACGGCGACGCCCGCCGCGCTCACCGCGCTCGCCGCGCTCCCCGCGACGGGGGGCGCGCGGAGCCGCGGCCTGCGACTGGGCCAGCTCGCGGCTGGTCACGTCACCGTGGTAGATCCACACCTTCACGCCGATGCGGCCGAACGTGGTGCGGGCCTCGTAGAAGCCGTAGTCGATGTTCGCGCGCAGCGTGTGCAGCGGCACACGGCCCTCGCGGTAGAACTCCGACCGGCTCATCTCGGCGCCGCCCAGGCGGCCGGCGCAGTTGACGCGGATGCCCTTGGCGCCCGAGCGCAGCGAGGTCTGCATGCCCTTGCGCATGGCGCGCCGGAAGGACACGCGGCTCGCGAGCTGCTCGGCGATGCCCTGGGCCACCAGCTGCGCGTCGACCTCGGGGTTCTTGACCTCGAGGATGTTCAGCTGCACCTGCTTGCCCGTGAGCTTCTCCAGCTCGCCGCGCAGGCGGTCGGCCTCCGCGCCGCGGCGGCCGATGACGATGCCCGGCCGGGCGGTGTGGATGTCGACGCGCACGCGGTCGCGGGTGCGCTCGATCTCCACCTTCGAGATGCCGGCGCGCTCCATGCCCTTGGACAGGAGGCGGCGGATCGCGACGTCCTCCTTGACGTAGTCGGCGTAGCGCTGACCCGTCTTGGTGGAGTCCGCGAACCAGCGGCTCTTGTGGTCGGTGGTGATGCCCAGTCGGAACCCGTGCGGGTTGACCTTCTGTCCCACTATCGGGTCCTCCTCGTCTTCTTGGCGCCGGGAACCTTCGGCGCGACGACCACGGTGATGTGGCTCGTGCGCTTCAGGATGCGTCCCGCGCGGCCCTGGGCGCGGGGACGGAACCGCTTCATCGTCGGGCCCTCGTCGACGTGGATCGCCTGGACGACGAGCGTGTCCGGGTCGAACGCCTCCGAGTGCTTGTCGGCGAGGAAGCGCGCGTTGGCGATCGCGCTCTCGACGAGCTTGCGCACCGGCTCGGCCGCCGACTGCGGGGCGAACGTGAGCACGGCGACGGCTTCGGTGGCCTGCTTGCCCCGGACCATGTCGACGACTCGGCGCGCCTTCTGGGGCGTGACGCGGAGGTACCGCGTCTGCGCCTTGGCTTCCATCCCTGTCCTGCCTTCTGGTCTCAGTCTCGGTGACTGCTGTTCGTGTCGCGGACCCGGAGGGTCAGCGGCGACGGCCCTTGCGGTCGTCCTTCTCGTGGCCGCGGAACGTCCGCGTGGGCGCGAACTCGCCGAGCTTGTGCCCGACCATCGACTCCGTCACGAAGACGGGGACGTGCTTGCGACCGTCGTGCACCGCGAACGTGTGGCCCAGGAAGTCCGGCGTGATGAGCGAACGGCGGGACCAGGTCCGGATGACGTTGTGCGTGCCCGCTTCGTTCTGGGCGTCCACCTTCTTCTGGAGGTGGTCGTCGACGAAGGGACCCTTCTTCAAGCTGCGAGGCATGGGTGGCCGGTCTCCTGTCAGCGCTTCTTGCCGGTGCGGCGGCGACGGACGATGAGCTTGTCGCTCTCCTTGCCCGGGCGGCGCGTGCGACCCTCGGCCTGGCCCCACGGGCTGACCGGGTGACGGCCGCCGGAGGTCTTGCCCTCACCACCGCCGTGCGGGTGGTCGATCGGGTTCATGGCGACACCGCGGACGGTGGGACGACGGCCCTTCCAGCGCATGCGGCCGGCCTTGCCCCAGTTGATGTTCGACTGCTCCGCGTTGCCGACCTCGCCGATGCTCGCGCGGCAGCGGACGTCGACGTTGCGGATCTCGCCCGACGGCATGCGCAGCTGGGCGAAGCGGCCCTCACGCGCCACGAGCTGGACGCTCGCGCCGGCGGAGCGGGCGATCTTCGCGCCGCCGCCGGGGCGGAGCTCGATCGCGTGGATCACGGTGCCGACGGGGATGTTGCGCAGCGGCAGGTTGTTGCCCGGCTTGATGTCGGCCGTGGGGCCGTTCTCGATCCGGTCGCCCTGCTTCAGGCGGGTCGGCGCGATGATGTAGCGCTTCTCGCCGTCGGCGTAGTGCAGCAGCGCGATGCGCGCCGTGCGGTTGGGGTCGTACTCGATGTGCGCGACCTTGGCGGGCACGCCGTCCTTGTCGTCACGACGGAAGTCGATGACGCGGTAGGCGCGCTTGTGGCCCCCGCCGATGTGGCGGGTGGTGATGCGGCCGGAGGCGTTGCGGCCACCGGTCTTGGTCAAGGGGCGGACGAGCGACTTCTCCGGCTCGCTCCGCGTGATCTCGACGAAGTCGGCGACGGACGAGCCGCGGCGGCCCGGCGTCGTCGGCTTGTACTTGCGGATTCCCATGGCGTCGTTCCTCGGGTTCGAAGGTTTCTACGGCAGTCGTGCGAGCCCGGGGGCTCAGGCGACCGAGCCGCCGAAGATGTCGATCGTGCCCTCGCGCAACGTCACGATGGCCCGCTTGGTGTCCTTGCGGCGGCCGGTGCCGGTCCGCGTGCGGCGGGCCTTGCCCTGCCGGTTCGCGGTGTTGACCGACGCCACCTTCACGCCGAAGACCTTCTCCACGGCGATCTTGATCTCGGTCTTGTTCGCGCCCGGGTCCACGACGAACGTGTACTTGCCCTCGTCGATGAGCCCGTAGCTCTTCTCGGAGACGACGGGCGCGATGAGGATGTCGCGCGGGTCCTTGCGGGTTCCGCCGATGGCGCTCACAGGGTGCTCCCTTCGGACTCAGCGGCCACCGCGGTGGCGCTGCGGCCCGTGGGCGGGCCGGCGACGAACGCGTCCAGCGCGTCGCGGGTGAACACGACGTCGTCGGACTTCAGGACGTCGTAGGTGTTGAGCTGGTCCGCCGGCAGGACGTGCACGCCGGCGATGTTGCGCAGGCTCTTCACCGAGACCTCGTCGGCGCGGGTGAGCACCACGAGGACGTTCTTGCGGCCCGAGAGCGCCTGCAGCAGCTTCACGGCGGTCTTCGTCGAGGGGGCGTCCCCGCCGACGAGGCCCTCGACCACGTGCAGGCGGTCGTGGCGCACGCGGTCGGAGAGCGCACCGCGCAGCGCGGCCGCCTTCATCTTCTTGGGCGTCCGCTGCGAGTAGTCCCGCGGCTGCGGGCCGTGGACCGTGCCACCGCCGGTGAACTGCGGGGCGCGCAGCGAGCCCTGGCGGGCGCGGCCGGTGCCCTTCTGCTTGTAGGGCTTCTTGCCACCACCGCGGACGTCGCCGCGGGTCTTGGTGGCGTGCGTGCCCTGGCGGGCCGCGGCCAGCTGCGCGGTCACGACCTGGTGGATCAGCGGGATGTTGACCTGGCGGCCGAAGTCCTTCGCCGGCAGCTCGACGGTCCCGTTGGTGCCACCGTCGGCCGTGCGCAGCGGGACGGTGATCGCCTGGGCGGCTTCCGTCGTCGCAGTCATCTCAGGCCTCCTTCACGCGCGCCTTGGCGGCGCTCTTGACGAGGACCACGGCACCGCGGGGGCCGGGGACGGCGCCCGTGATGAGCAGCAGGCCCTTCTCCGCGTCGACCGCGTGGACCGTCAGGTTCTGGGTCGTCTGGCGCACGGCGCCCATGCGCCCGGCCATCCGCATGCCCTTGAAGACGCGGCCCGGGGTGGCGCAGCCGCCGATCGAACCGGGCTTGCGGTGGTTGCGGTGGGCGCCGTGGGAGGCGCCGACACCGGCGAAGCCGTGGCGCTTCATGACACCGGCGGTGCCCTTGCCCTTGGTGGTGCCCACGACGTCGACCACGACGCCGGAGTCGAACACCTCGGCGGTGACCTCCTGGCCGAGCGAGTACTCGGCCGCGTCGGTGGTGCGCAGCTCCACCAGGTGGCGGCGCGGCGCCACGCCGGCCTTCGCGAAGTGGCCGGCCGCGGGCTTGTTGGCCTTGCGGGCGGCGATCGCCGTGGTGGCGATCTGGACGGCCTCGTAGCCGTCGGCGTCCGTGGTGCGGACCTGGGTCACGACGTTGGGCTCGACCTTGACGACCGTCACGGGCACGAGGCGGTTCGCCTCGTCCCACAGCTGCGTCATGCCGAGCTTGGTGCCGAGCACCCCTCGCACTTGCCTGTCGCTCATCGTCGTTGAGTCCCTCAGAGCTTGATCTCGATGTCGACGCCCGCCGGCAGGTCGAGGCGCATGAGCGAGTCGACCGTCTTCGGCGTCGGGTCGATGATGTCGATGAGGCGCTTGTGGGTGCGCATCTCGAAGTGCTCGCGGCTGTCCTTGTACTTGTGCGGCGAGCGGATGACGCAGTAGACGTTCTTCTCGGTCGGCAGCGGCACGGGCCCGGCCACCGAAGCGCCCGTCCGGGTCACCGTGTCGACGATCTTGCGCGCCGAGCTGTCGATGACCTCGTGGTCGTAGGCCTTGAGCCTGATGCGGATCTTCTGTCCCGCCATGGCGTCGTCTGACTCTCTCTCTTCGTCCCGCTACTGACTCGCGCGCGGCGCGGGGCCCTGCGGCCCCGACCCCCGAGGTCGGGCGTGTCGCGCTCTCGCACGTTCTGCACCCTCACCCGGCTGCCCGGTGTGGTCTCGCCGTGGCGTGCCACGACTGTCGTCCTGTTCAGGTAGACCGTCCGCCGCCCGCCCCGGGCGGTCAGCGCCGGTGTCGTTCGACGTTCGCGGTCGCCGGCTACCAGGCGGGAAGGACCCGCGGCGGCACAGCAACCCCGACAGTCTGCCAGACAGCACGGCCACCGGTCCAATCGGGCCCGGGCGGCACCGCGGCCGCCGGACCGCTCCCCCGCCGCGCGCGGGGTGGCCCCGCACGACGGCGGGGCGGGTCCCGGTCAGGACCCGCCCCGCAGCGCCGAGCGGTCCGGCGGGGGAGCTGGACGCTCCCCCGCCGGCACGGCTCACTTGATGATCTTCGTGACCCGACCGGCGCCGACGGTGCGGCCACCCTCGCGGATCGCGAACTTCAGGCCCTCTTCCATCGCGATGGGCTGGATGAGGTCGACCTTCATCTCGGTGTTGTCACCGGGCATGACCATCTCGGTGCCCTCGGGCAGCGAGACGACGCCCGTGACGTCGGTCGTCCGGAAGTAGAACTGCGGACGGTAGTTGTTGTAGAACGGCGTGTGACGGCCACCCTCGTCCTTGGACAGGATGTACGCCTGGCCCTCGAACTCGGTGTGCGGCGTGATCGAGCCGGGCTTGGTCACGACCTGACCGCGCTCGACGTCGTCGCGCTTGAGACCGCGCAGCAGCAGGGCGGCGTTGTCGCCGGCCTGGCCGGTGTCCAGCATCTTGTTGAACATCTCGATGCTGGTCACGGTGGTCTTGGTGGACGCCGGGCGGATGCCGACGACCTCGACCTCCTGGTTGACGTTCAGGACACCGCGCTCGATGCGGCCGGTCACGACGGTGCCGCGGCCGGTGATCGTGAAGACGTCCTCGATCGGCATCAGGAAGGGCTGGTCGATCGCGCGCTGGGGCTCGGGGATCGCGGTGTCGACCGCGTCCATGAGCTCCATGAGCTTGTCGCCCCACTCGGCGTCGCCCTCGAGGGCCTTGAGCGCGGAGACGCGCACGACCGGCACGTCGTCGCCCGGGAACTCGTAGGACGAGAGGAGCTCGCGCACCTCCATCTCGACGAGCTCGAGGAGCTCCTCGTCCTCCACCATGTCGGCCTTGTTCAGGGCGACGACGATGTAGGGGACGCCGACCTGGCGGGCCAGGATGACGTGCTCCTTGGTCTGCGGCATCGGGCCGTCGGTGGCGGCGACCACCAGGATGGCGCCGTCCATCTGCGCCGCACCGGTGATCATGTTCTTGATGTAGTCCGCGTGACCCGGGCAGTCGACGTGCGCGTAGTGGCGCGCCTCGGTCTGGTACTCGACGTGCGCGATCGAGATCGTGATGCCGCGCTGACGCTCCTCGGGAGCCTTGTCGATCTGGTCGAACGCCGAGGCCTTGTTCAGGTCCGGGAACTTGTCGTGCAGCACGCGGGTGATCGCCGCCGTCAGCGTCGTCTTCCCGTGGTCGATGTGACCGATCGTGCCGATGTTGACGTGCGGCTTAGTCCGCTCGAACTTCGCCTTCGCCACTGGGGGTCCTCCTCGGGACTGTCGCTTCTGCCCCGACCCGGTGGGTCGGGTGGGTGGGTGTCCGGCCCACCAGTGTGGTGACCCGGGGTTCGTCTGTCCCGGGGGCGCGTGGCCCCCGGGACGGCCGCAGCGGGCTTACTCCCCGCGCACCTTCTTGACGATCTCGTCCGCCACGTTCCGCGGGACCTCCGCGTAGTTGGCGAACTGCATCGTGTAGACGGCGCGACCCTGGGTCTTGGACCGGAGGTCGCCGACGTAGCCGAACATCTCCGACAGCGGGACGCTGGCCTTGACGACCTTGGCGCCGCTGACGTCCTCCATGGACTCGATCTGACCGCGGCGGGAGTTCAGGTCGCCGATCACGTCGCCCATGTAGTCGGCGGGCGTGCGCACCTCGACGGCCATGACCGGCTCGAGCAGGACCGGGTCCGCGCGCTTGACGGCCTCCTTGAGGACCATCGAGCCGGCGATCTTGAAGGCCATCTCGGAGGAGTCGACGTCGTGCGCCGCACCGTCGAGCAGGGTGGCCTTCACGCCGACCAGCGGGTAGCCGGCCACGACGCCCAGCTGCATGGCGTCCTGGATGCCCGCGTCCACCGACGGGATGTACTCGCGCGGGACGCGCCCACCGGTGACCTTGTTCTCGAACTCGTAGAACTGGCCGTCGGAGGTGTCCAGCGGCGCGATGGTCACCTGCACCTTCGCGTACTGGCCCGAGCCACCCGTCTGCTTCTTGTGGGTGTAGTCCATCTTCTCGACCGCGCGGCGGATGGTCTCGCGGTAGGCGACCTGCGGCTTGCCGACGTTCGCCTCGACCTTGAACTCGCGCTTCATGCGGTCGACGAGGATGTCGAGGTGGAGCTCGCCCATCCCCTTGATGATCGTCTGGCCCGTCTCCTGGTCCAGCTCGACCTGGAAGGTCGGGTCCTCCTCGGCCAGGCGCTGGATCGCGGTGCCCAGCTTCTCCTGGTCGCCCTTGGTCTTCGGCTCGATCGCCACGGAGATGACGGGCTCGGGGAACGTCATCGACTCCAGGACCACCTGGTCCTGCGGGTCCGACAGCGTGTCGCCGGTCGTCGTCTCCTTGAGGCCGATCATCGCGTAGATGTGGCCCGCGCGGGCCTCCTCGACCGGGTTCTCCTTGTTGGAGTGCATCTGGAAGAGCTTCCCGATGCGCTCCTTCTTGCCCTTGGTCGAGTTGACGACCTGCGAGCCGGCGGCGATGCGCCCGGAGTACACGCGGACGTAGGTCAGCTTCCCGAAGAACGGGTGCGCGGCGACCTTGAAGGCCAGGCCCGAGAACGGCTCGTCGGCGTCGGAGTGGCGGATGATCTCCACCGACTCGTCGCCGACCTTGTGGCCGACCATGGGCTTCACGTCCAGCGGCGAGGGCAGGTAGTCCAGCACCGCGTCGAGCATGGGCTGCACGCCCTTGTTCTTGAACGCGGAGCCGCAGAAGACCGGGTAGACCTCGCTGTTGATCGTCAGCTGGCGGACGCCGGCCTTGATCTCCTCGGGGGTCAGGTCCTCGCCGCCCAGGTACTTCTCCAGCAGCGCCTCGTCGGTCTCGGCGACGCGCTCCACGAGCTTCTGGCGGTACTCCTCGGCCTGCTCCTGCAGCTCGGCCGGGATCGGGCCCTTCTCGTAGGCCTCGCCCTTGGCCGCGTCCGCGCTCCAGGTCAGGGCGCGCATGTAGACGAGGTCCACGACGCCCTGGAAGTCGTTCTCCGAGCCGATGGGGATCTGCATGACCAGCGGCTCGGCGCCGAGGCGGTCGACGATGGTGCGGACGGTGAAGAAGAAGTCCGCGCCGAGCTTGTCCATCTTGTTGACGAAGCAGATGCGGGGGACGTCGTACTTGTCCGCCTGCCGCCACACCGTCTCGGACTGGGGCTCGACACCCTCCTTGCCGTCGAAGACGGCGACCGCGCCGTCGAGGACGCGCAGCGACCGCTCGACCTCGACCGTGAAGTCGACGTGGCCGGGCGTGTCGATGATGTTGATCTGGGTGCCCTCCCAGAAGCAGGTGGTGGCGGCGGAGGTGATGGTGATCCCCCGCTCCTGCTCCTGCTCCATCCAGTCCATCGTCGCCGCGCCGTCGTGGACCTCGCCGATCTTGTAGTTGATCCCCGTGTAGAAGAGGATCCGCTCGGTCGTCGTGGTCTTGCCGGCGTCGATGTGGGCCATGATGCCGATGTTGCGGACCTTGGTCAGGTCCGTCAGCACGTCCTGTGCCACGGTTTACTGCCTCTTCCCTGGGATCGAGGGGGTGCGTCGGCGAGGTGCCGCTGGGATCACCAGCGGTAGTGCGCGAAGGCCCGGTTCGACTCGGCCATCTTGTGGGTGTCCTCGCGGCGCTTCACCGCGGCACCCAGGCCGTTGGAGGCGTCGAGGATCTCGTTGAGCAGGCGCTCGGTCATCGTCTTCTCGCGGCGCTGCCGGGCGTAGCCGACGAGCCAGCGCAGCGCGAGCGTGGTCGAGCGGCTCGGGCGCACCTCGATCGGCACCTGGTAGGTCGAGCCGCCGACGCGGCGGGAGCGGACCTCGAGCGCCGGCTTCACGTTGTCCAGCGCGCGCTTGAGGATCACGACGGGGTCGTTGCCGGTCTTCGTGCGGGCGCCCTCGAGCGCGCCGTACACGATGTTCTCGGCGACGGACTTCTTGCCGTCGAGCAGGATCTTGTTGACGAGCTGCGTCACCAGCGGCGACTGGTAGACGGGGTCGACGACCAGGGGACGCTTGGGAGCGGGACCCTTGCGCGGCATCAGCTCTTCTCCTTCTTCGCGCCGTAGCGGCTGCGGGCCTGCTTGCGGTTCTTCACGCCCTGCGTGTCGAGCGAACCGCGGACGATCTTGTAGCGGACACCGGGCAGGTCCTTCACGCGACCGCCGCGGACCAGGACCATCGAGTGCTCCTGGAGGTTGTGGCCGACGCCCGGGATGTAGGCGGTGACCTCGATGCCGCTGGTGAGCTTCACGCGCGCCACCTTGCGCAGCGCGGAGTTGGGCTTCTTGGGCGTGGTCGTGTAGACGCGGGTGCACACGCCGCGTCGCTGCGGGCTGCCCTTGAGCGCGGGCGTCTTGGTCTTGACGACCTTGTCCTCCCGGCCCTTGCGGACCAGCTGCTGGATGGTGGGCACCCTGTCTCCGTGTTCTTTCTCGATCTGGCGTGTCGGCTCGGTGGTTCACCGGGTCGTCCCCGGCCGCGCCGCCCGTCCTGGGCCGGCGCTCGACACCCCGCCGACCCACGAGGTCGGGCGTGTCGTCCGTGCGAGGGCCCGGGGAGGCGACGTCCTGTCACCTGGTCGCGGGCACTCTCGTGTCAAGCGCACACGAGCCTACCCGCCGCGTTTCTGACGGTCAAAACGGCTCCGCGCCGCCGGGCGGCGCGGCCGCGGGCGCCGGTGAGGGTCCTCACCGGCGCCCGCGGGGGCCCCGTCCCGGGGGGGGGGGGGGGGGGGGGGGGGGGGGGGGGGGGGGGGGGGGGGTGGGGGGGGGGGGGGTGGTGGTATACTACCACGGGCGCGGCTGGGGGGTGGGCGCCGCCGACTGGGGGGTGTGCG
>NZ_JBEUEI010000031.1:0-45657 GCF_041020755.1 Kineococcus terrestris
CGTGATCATGGACGGGTGAACGTTCACCCGTCCGTGATCACGGCACCGGAGGGCTCAGGTTCGCACGTAGAGCGACGATGGGATCACGGAAACAGGACGATCTGGTGGGCGGTCCGCTTCCCAGGTGCCACCCGGGCGTCCCTGCGCGAGGCTGGCACCGCGTCGGCGACCGCGGCGCAGCCCCAGGGAAGGGACTCGGGTCAGTGCTCACCGTCATCGCGTGCGTGGTGCTCGTCACCGCCGGCATCGTCGGCGCCATGAAGATGGAGGACCGCCTCGAGCCCTCGCGCTCGCGCAAGCGCCGCTGAGCGGGCGCGTCGTCCCCCGCGGTCCACAGGCGGATGGGTCACACTCGCTGACCGCGTCCCGACCGGGCCGCGCGGCGCTCGCGGGCGCCGCGGACGACGAGCAGGACGGAGCGACGCGCACCGTGGTGGGAGACGCCGGACCCGAGGGCACCCGGACCGACGGCACCGGGACCGACGGGGCGGGGCAGCGGCCCGGCCCGCGGCGCGGGCTGGTGCAGCGGCTGCGCGGCACCTACGAGGTCCTCGCCCGCGAGGCCGCCAAGTTCGGCGTCGTCGGCGCCCTCGCCTTCGTCGTCGACACCGGGACCTTCAACCTGCTGCGCTTCGCCGGGCCCGACGGCGTCGGCGTCCTGCACCACAAGCCGCTGACCGCCAACGGGATCGCGGTCGTCGTGGCCACCGTCTTCGCCTGGCTGGGCAACCGCTACTGGACGTTCCGGCACCGCCGGCGCGCCGCCGCGGGCCGCGAGCTGCTGCTGTTCGCGGTGATGAACGCCGTCGGCCTGCTCATCTCCGTGGCCTGCCTCGGCTTCACCTACTACGTGCTGGGGCTGCGCGGGCCCGTGGCGACCAACGTGTCCGCCAAGGGCGTCGGCCTGGTCCTGGGCACCCTGTTCCGCTGGTGGGCCTACCGCCGCTTCGTCTTCGTGCAGGAGCTGGCCGACGAGGTCGAGGGGGAGGTCGACCCCGCCCGGCGCGGGGACGGCGTGCAGGACACGTCCGGACGCGGCCCACGCGACGGTGACCCGCCCGCGGGCTCGCCCGGCGGATCAGCGGGCGGGTCGGCCGGCGGCGGGGCGGACGTGGACGACGTCCCCGGCGGCCACCGCCGTCCGGGCTCCGCCGCCGCCCGCTGAGGCGTCCGCGACCACCAGGCGCCCGTCGGCGTCGACGTCCTCGGCCCGGCCGGTGAGCACCGTCCCGTCGGGCAGGTGCACGCGCACGTCGGCACCGAGCGTGGCGCACGCGGCGCGGTAGTCCGCCAGCAGCCCGCGGGCCGCGGGGTCGCCGCCGGCCGCGGCGAAGGCGTCCAGGCGCGCCCGCAGCGCGCGCAGGTACCGGCGCAGCACGGTGTCGCGGTCGGTGCTGCCCGCGCCCGCCAGCGCCAGGGACGTCGCGGGGACCGGGGCGGCCTCCCGGCCCGCCGCACCGGACGGGTCCGGCGGGGGCGGCAGCTCGTCGCGGCGCTGGGCGACGTTGATCCCCGCGCCGAGGACGACGACGTCGCCGCGGACCTCGGCGAGGACGCCGCACACCTTGGCCGGGCCCCCGTCCGTCTCCAGCAGGACGTCGTTGGGCCACTTCAGCCGCGGGCGCAGGTCGAGCGCGCCCAAGGCGTCGGCGACGGCCAGCCCGGTCAGCAGCGGCAGCCACGACCACCGCTCGCGGGGCACGCCGTCGGCGGCGGGGCGCAGCAGCACCGAGACGGCCAGCGAGGAGCGCGGCGGGGCCTGCCAGGTGCGGCCCAGCCGGCCGCGCCCGCCGCTCTGGTGGTCGGCGACGAGGACGGTGCCCGCGGGCGCGTCCGGGCGCGCCAGCAGGTCGGCGTTGGTGGAGCCGGTGGTGGCGACGGCCTCCAGCGCGCTCCAGCCGCCGGGGCCGACGAGGGCGCGGCGCAGGGCCCGCCCGTCCAGCGGCGGGCGGTCCAGGTCGGTCCAGGCACCGGGCACCCGGCCAGCCTAGGCGGGTGCGGCGGACCCCCGCCGTCGACGGATGAGGTGAGCCTGTCCTACCCTCCTGCCCTACGCTGTCCGGCGTCGGCGCCACCGCCCGACCCGCGCCGCGCGTCCCTCGCACCCCCGCCCCGAGAAGGAGCCCGTCCGTGGCCCTGCACGCCTCCCGCCGCACCCTGCTGCTCGCCGCCCCGCTGGCCGCCCTCGCGACCGCCACGGCCTGCGGCAGCGACGAGACCACCACGGGCACCCCGGGCGCCGGCGGCTCCGCGCCCGCCGAGGCCACCGGCTTCCCCGTCACCGTCGAGCACGCCCTCGGCACCGCCGAGATCCCCTCGGCCCCGCAGCGGATCGTGTGCGTGGGCTGGGGCTCGCAGGACGTCCTGTGGGCGCTGGGCCTGCAGCCCGTGGCCGTCCCCGAGGTCACCTACGGCGGCCTGGAGGACGGCACGTACCCGTGGTGGGAGGGGCACTTCGACCCGCAGACGACCACGTTCATCGCCAGCCCGGACTCCGGCGAGCTGCCGATCGAGGAGATCGCCGCGCAGCAGCCGGACCTCGTCCTCGGCGTCTACTCCGGCATGACGCAGGCCGAGTACGACGCCCTCAGCCAGATCGCCCCCACCGTCGCCTACCCGAGCGCGCCGTGGCAGACCAGCTGGCAGGACCAGGCGCTGCTCGTGGGCCGCGCCGTCGGCCGCGAGGAGGACGCGCGCACCCTCGTCGAGGACACCGAGGCCGACCTGGCCGCCCGCGGCGAGGAGAACCCGGAACTGGCCGGCAAGACGGTCGCGTACGTGTCCCCGACGACCGAGTTCCTGTACGTCTACCTGCCCGGCGACAGCCGGGTCGACCTGCTGCACGACCTCGGCCTGGAGGACGCCCCGGGCGTCACGACCCTCGGCGAGCAGGTCGACGCCTTCTACACCGAGGTGTCCAAGGAGAACGTGCGCGACATCGACTCCGACATCGTCATCGGCTACGGCCTGCCCGAGGCCGAGTTCACCGCCGACCCGGTCTACTCGACGATGCCCGCGGTGGCCTCCGGGGCGGTGGCCTGGCTGGAGGACGAGTCGCTGGTCTCGGCCACCTCGGCCACGGTGCTGAACCTGCCCTGGCAGCTGGACCGGCTGGTGCCGCTGCTGGCCGACGCGGCCGCGGCCGCCGACGCGGCGGGCTCGACGGGCACGGCCGCGCCCGCCTCCTGACCCGGCGCCCCGGGGGCCGCCTAGGGTCGGCGCGTGAGCAGCGCGCGCCGACCCACCGCCCTGGACGCCGTCGCCGAGCGGCACCTGGAGCGCCAGCTGCGGCTGCAGCCGGCGCTCGCGCTGTCGCTGGGCGCGCCGGACGCGGCGCCCGGGCTGGGCGACCGCTCGCCCGCGGGCCTGGAGGCCCTGGCCGACCTGTCCCGCGCGACGCTGCGCGAGGTCGCCGCCACCCCCGTCGCCGACGACGTCGACCGGGTCACCGCGGCCGCCCTCACCGAGCGGCTGTCGCTGGAGGTGGCGCTGCACGAGGCCGGCGAGACGCTGGGCGACCTCAACGTCATCGCCAGCCCCGTGCAGGACCTGCGGATGGTCTTCGACCTGCTGCCCACCGGCACGGCCGGGGACTGGGCGGACGCGGCCGCGCGGCTGGCCGCCGTCCCCGACGCCGTCGCGGGGTACTGCGCGTCGCTGCGCGAGGCGGCCTCGCGCGGGCGGGTGGCCGCGCGCCGGCAGGTCGTCGAGTGCGCCGCCGAGGCCGACCAGCACGCCGCTGCCGACGGCTTCTTCCACGCCTTCGCCGCCTCGGCCACGGACGTGCCCGACACCGTGCGCGCCGACCTGGCCGCCGGGGCCGCCGCCGCGGCCGGCGCCTACGGCGACCTGGCGCGGGTCCTGCGCGAGGAGCTGCTGCCGCTGGCCCCCGAGGCGGACGCCGTGGGCGCCGACCGCTACCGGCTGTGGTCGCAGTGGTTCCTCGGCGCGCGCGTCGACCTGGCCGACACGTACGCCTGGGGGCTGGCGGAGGTCGAGCGCGTGCGCGCCGAGATGGCCGCGGTGGCGCGCGAGGTCTGCGGATCGCCCGACGTGGCGGCCGCCGAGGCCGTCCTCGACGCCGACCCGGCCTGCCTCGTGCACGGCGCGGCGGCCTTCCGCGACTGGATGCAGGAGCGCTCCGACGCCACCGTGGCGGCGCTGGCGGGCACGGCCTTCGACGTGCCGGGGGAGGTGCGCGTCCTGGAGTGCCGCATCGCGCCCACGACGTCGGGCGGCATCTACTACACGGGCCCCAGCGAGGACCTGACCCGCCCCGGGCGGATGTGGTGGGCCGTGCCGCCGGGGCAGACGACGTTCAGCACGTGGCGCGAGGCCACCACCGTCCACCACGAGGGCGTGCCGGGCCACCACCTGCAGATGGGCGTGACCGCCGCGCGCCGCGACGTGCTGAACCGCTGGCGGCGCTCGGGCTGCTGGGTGTCCGGGCACGGGGAGGGCTGGGCGCTGTACGCGGAGCGGCTGGCCGGTGAGCTGGGCCTGCTGCGCGGGCCCGGCGAGGTGCTGGGGATGCTCGACGCGCAGCTGCTGCGGGCGGCGCGGGTGGTCGTCGACCTCGGCGTGCACTGCGGGTTCACCGCCCCGGCCGCGGCCGGCGGCGGCGCGTGGACGTACGGCGCGGCGTGGGAGTACCTGCGCGCGAACTGCGGCGTGCACGACGACGTGCTGCGCTTCGAGCTGAGCCGCTACCTGGGCTGGCCGGGGCAGGCGCCCTCCTACAAGGTCGGCGAGCGGCTGTGGTCGCAGCTGCGCGAGGGGGTGCGCGAGCGCGAGGGCGCGGCCTTCGACCTGCGCGCCTTCCACCGCCGCGCCCTGGACCTCGGTTCCGTCGGCCTGGACGTCCTGCGCACCGCCCTGCTCCCCTGACGCCCTCCCCCGCACCCCGCCGTGATCTTGCAGGGATTCCCAGCGAGATCACGGAGGGTGGGTGCTGGAGGAGGGACGTCCGCGGGGGCTGGGAGGATGGGGCCGTGCCGACGATCGTCCTCGCCTCCGCCTCCCCCGCCCGCCTGGCGACGCTGCGCTCGGCGGGCCTGGACCCGCACGTCGTCGTCAGCGGCGTCGACGAGCCGGCCGTGGTGGCCCGCTACGGCGTCACCGACGCCGAGGACGTGTGCCTGGTCCTGGCCCGCGCCAAGGCCGAGGAGGTCGCCGCCCGCGACGACCTGCCGGAGGACGCCCTCGTCGTCGGCTGCGACTCCGTGCTGGAGGTCGCCGGCCCGGACGGCCCGCAGGTGCACGGCAAGCCGGCCGACGCGGACCAGGCCGTCGAGCGCTGGCGCGCGGTGCGCGGGCGCAGCGGTGTCCTGCACACCGGCCACTGGGTCGTCGACGCCCGCGAGGACGGCTCCGGCGCCACGCTCGGCGGCGTCGCCTCGGTGACCGTGCACTTCGCCGACGTCACGGACGAGGAGGTCGCCGCGTACGTCGCCACGGGCGAGCCGCTGGCCGTGGCCGGCGCGTTCACCCTCGACGGGCTCGGCGGGGCGTTCGTGCGCGGCGTCGAGGGCGACCCGCACGCCGTCGTCGGCATCTCGCTGCCGATGCTGCGCGAGCTGCTGCGCGAGGCCGGCGTGGTGTGGACGGACCTGTGGCGCCCCGAGCTGCGCGCCGGCGCGACGGCGGGCGCACCGGGCGGCGGGCAGTAGTCTCAGCCGTCGCCCCACCGCCAGCCCCGCTGCAGCCCCACCCCGCAGACGAACCCGCACGGAGACGCCGCATGACCTCCCCCGAGCCGAGCACGCCGCGGACGGACGCCCAGGGCACGCCGCTCGTGGCGCCGGGGGCGGTGACCAAGGTCCTCGTGGCCAACCGCGGGGAGATCGCCGTCCGGATCGTGCGCGCCGCCCGCGACGCGGGCACCGCCTCCGTGGCCGTCTACTCCGAGGGCGACCGCGACGCCCTGCACGTGCGGATGGCCGACGAGGCGTACGCGCTGGGCGGCACCTCGGCGCGCGAGTCGTACCTGGACATCGGCAAGATCATCGACGTGGCGCTGCGGTCGGGCGCCGACGCCGTGCACCCCGGCTATGGCTTCCTGTCGGAGAACGCCGACTTCGCCCGCGCCGTCCTCGACGCGGGCCTGACGTGGATCGGCCCGCCGCCGTCGGCCATCGAGGCCCTCGGCGACAAGGTCTCCGCCCGCCACCTGGCCGCGCGCGCCGGCGCCCCGCTGGTCGCCGGCACCGCCGACCCGGTCTCGGGCGCCGACGAGGTGCTGGCCTTCGCCGACGAGCACGGCCTGCCCATCGCGATCAAGGCGGCGTTCGGCGGCGGCGGGCGCGGGCTGAAGGTGGCGCGCCGGCGCGAAGAGGTCGCCGACCTGTACGCCTCGGCGGTGCGCGAGGCCGAGGCCGCGTTCGGGCGCGGGGAGTGCTTCGTCGAGCGCTACCTGGACCGCCCCCGGCACGTCGAGACGCAGGTCCTGGCCGACGCCCACGGCGGCGCGGTCGTCGTCTCCACCCGCGACTGCAGCCTGCAGCGCCGGCACCAGAAGCTCGTCGAGGAGGCGCCGGCGCCGTTCCTGAGCGCCGAGCAGGACGCCGAGCTGCGCCGCGCATCGCTGGCGATCGTCCGCGAGGCCGGGTACGTGGGCGCGGGGACGGTGGAGTTCCTCGTCGCCGCCGACGGGACGCTGGCGTTCCTGGAGGTCAACACCCGCCTGCAGGTGGAGCACCCGGTCACCGAGGAGGTCTCCGGCATCGACCTGGTCCTGGAGCAGTTCCGCATCGCGCGCGGCGAGCCGCTGGGCTACGACCGCGTCGAGACCCGCGGGCACTCCATCGAGTTCCGCGTCAACGGCGAGGACCCGGCGGCCGGCTTCCTGCCGCGCCCGGGCAAGCTGACGCGCTTCTCGCTGCCCTCGGGCCCGGGCGTGCGGGTGGACACCGGCATCGACCCGCGCACCGCGGCCGTCAGCGGCGGCGTGGAGGTCTCGCAGGACTTCGACTCGCTGCTGGCCAAGCTGGTGGTGACGGGGGCGACCCGCGAGCAGGCGCTGGCCCGCGCGGCGCGCGCCCTGGAGGAGTTCCAGGTCGAGGGCCTGCCGACGGTGCTGGACTTCCACCGCGCGGTGGTGCGCGCACCGGCGTTCGCGTCGGCGTCGGCGGAGGGCTTCTCCGTGCACACCCGCTGGATCGAGACGGAGTTCGACGCCTCGCAGCTGCCGGGCGCCGGCGCGCACGAGCCGGGCGGGGACCTGGGCGGGCACCGGGAGACGATCGTCGTGGAGGTCGCCGGCAAGCGGCTGGAGGTGTCGATCCCCGTCGAGCAGCTGAACGCCCAGCTCTCGCGCGCCGGGCACGACATCTCCCGCGCGGGCGCCGCGGCCGGCAGCGCCATCGCGCGCGCCTACCGCAGCACCACGCGCAGCGGCCGGGGCCGCGGCGGGCGCGGCAAGCGCGAGCAGCAGGGCGGCGGTTCGGCCGCCAACCCGCAGGCGCTCGTGACGCCCATGCAGGGCACCATCGTGAAGATCGCCGTGGCGGACGGGGACCAGGTGGCCCAGGGCGACCTGGTCGCGGTGCTGGAGGCGATGAAGATGGAGCAGCCCCTGACGGCGCACCGCGCCGGCACCGTGCGCGGGCTGACCGCGAAGGCCGGGGACACGACGACGACCGGCAGCGTGCTCTGCGAGATCGTCGACGAGTGACACCGGACGGCCCGGGGACCCCGGGCGCCCGGCGCGTCAGTCCAGGTCGCGCGGCGAGGTGAGGGTGGCGCGCGGCGCGTGCCAGCCGCGCACGACCCCGGCGATGCGCAGCGCCGCGCACGCGCCGGCCCCCGCGAGCGCCGGCACGAGCGGGTCGGCGCCCGCCTCCACCCCGGCGACGACGACGACCGCGCCGAGCATCGCCGGCACCGCGTAGAGGCCGCCGGTGAGGATCGAGGGGACGCGGCGGACGAGGACGTCGCGGATCGTGCCGCCGCCGACGCCCGTGAGGCAGCCCAGCAGGACGGCCTGACCGGCGCCGACACCGGCCTCGAGGGCGATGAGCGCTCCGGTGACGCAGAACAGCGAGAGCCCCGCGGTGTCGAACAGCAGCAGCGGCCGCGTCAGCCGGGCCAGGACGCGGTGGCCGGCGAACGCCAGGAGGGCCCCCGCGGTGGCGGTGGCCAGGTAGTACCAGGTGCGGAAGCTGTTGGGCGGCAGGTTGCCCAGCAGCACGTCGCGCAGCAGGCCGCCGCCGATGGCGGTGACCACGCCGAGGGCGACGACGCCGAACAGGTCCAGGTGCGCGGCCCGCATGGCCGTGAGCGCCCCGTCGAGGGCGAAGGCGAAGACGCCGAGCAGGTCGAGCAGGAGCAGCAGGTGCAGGGAGCTCACTCCCCCACCCTGCCGCACCCCCGCGCCGCCCCCGCGCCACCTTCCACCCGCCTCCCGCCTCCCGCCTCCTCCGTGATCTTGATGGTAATCCCAGCAAGATCACGGGAGGGTCGTGGCCGCCGAGGCGCCAACGGTGATCATGGACGCGTCCAGGCCGGACGCATTCATGATCACCACTCCCACGGGCAGCGGGGTCGACCCCCTCCGCGCCAGCACCCCGCCGTGATCTCGCTGGGTTTCCCAGCGAGGTCACGGCGGGGTGGTGGGTGAGCGGGTGGGGTCAGCAGGCGTCCCAGCGCCACTGGCCGGACTCCAGCGTCCAGCGTTCCCCCGCCACGTCGTGGCCGGGGACGGCGTAGCCGTAGTCGACGCGGGCGCTGGTGCCGTCGACGCGGGCGTCGAGGGCGACGACCTGCGCGACACCGCCGACCTCGGCGGCGCGGGCCCGCACGTCGTCGGCGTCCACGACGGGCGCGCAGCGCGCGGACACGAGCGCGAGGGCCGTGGCGGCGTCCCCGGCCAGCACCGCGTCCGAGCGCCAGCGCACCGCCGTGTCCAGGTCGGCCGTGGTGTCCAGCGGCGCGGTGACCGCGGCGGGCACCACGTCGGCCGCTACGTCCGCCGCGGGGGCCGGCGCCTCGGCGGCGGGCGACCCCGGGGCCGCGGTGGTCGCCGGGCCCGCCGCAGCGGTGGTCGCCGGGGCGGTGGTCGCCGCGGGAGCGGGAGCCGCCGTCGTGGCCTCGGGAGCACCCGCCGGGGCGGTGGCCGGGGCGGTGGCGGTGCCGGGAGCCGCGGCCGGCCCGGCGGGCGGGCCGGCGCTGCAGGCCGCCGTCGTCGCCGCGGCCAGCGCCACGACGACGGCGGCGGCGCTGCGGCGCAGCCCGCTCACTGGCCGATCACCAGGTTCGAGCGGGCGGAGGCCGCGGAGGTGCCGGCCGCGTTGACCGCCTGGACGGAGAACCGGTAGGTGCCCGTGCGCGGCAGCGGGACGTCCAGCGACCGCGCGGTCGCCGGCACGAGCGCCGGGTGCACGACGGTCTCCACGACGCGGCCGAACAGGTCGACGCGGTGCGCGGTGACCCGGTAGCCGGTGACGGGCGAGCCGCCCGTGCTCGTGGGCGCCGACCAGCGGGCCGTCGCGGTGACGGCACCGCCGAAGCTCCCGGAGGAGGCGAGCCCGATGGCGGGGGCGCTCGGCGCGGTGGCCGCGGTGACGACGGCGGAGCGCGCGGAGACGGCGCCGGCGCCGGCGGCCGTGAGGGCCGTGACGTCGAAGCTGTACGAGCGGCCGTTGGTCAGGCCGGTCGCGGTGAGGCCGCGGGCCGTGGCCGCGACCGTCGTGGTCGCCTGCAGCGTCGTGGTGCCGGCGTCGTAGCGGCGCACGCGGTACCCGGTGATCGCCGCGGTGCCGGGCTGCGCCGGCGCGTTCCAGGTGACGGTGGCGGAGCGGTCGCCGCCGCGGGCGCCGGTGACGGCCGGGGCGCCCGGCAGGACCGGGGCCGTCGGCGTCGCGGTCGGCGTCGCGGTCGGGGTGACCGTCGGCGTCTCCGTCGGGGTGGCGGTCGGGGTGGCCGTCGGCGTCGGGGTCACGGTCGGCGTCGCGGTCGGGGTCGCCGTCGGCGTCGGGGTCTCCGTCGGCACGGGGGCCACCGGGGTGCCGACGTAGCCGCCGCGGGCGGTGGCGGGCACGGCGACGACGGTGTCGGTGGCCGGGGCGCTGAACCAGCCCGAGCGCTGCCCGCCGTAGCTCTCGAGGGCGACGGAGGAGGTGGCGGTACCGGGCACGGTCAGCGGGACCTGCGTGCCGGCCGGGCCGCTGACGTGGACGCCGTCGTCGTCGAGGTAGGCGCTGACGCCCTGCTGGGCGGCGGCCCAGGCGCTCTGGCGGGCGAGGGTGTCGCGCTGGCCGGTCAGCGACAGCCGCACGAGCGGCGCGTCGGCGGTGTGGCTGGCGCGGTACTGCTCGGCGATGCCCTGCACGACCGGGTACAGCAGGCCGTCCTCGGCGAGGTTGGACTGGTGCGCGTAGAAGGAGCGCGGGTCGTTGGTGAGGACGCGTCGCAGGGCGTTGCGGACCTCCAGCGGCGCGAGGTAGTTCTCGAAGCTGGCCCTCGCCGCGGCGGGCGAGGAGGCGTCGAGCGGCGCGATGCAGGTGGTGGTGAGGGGGTTGTCCTCGCAGATCCCGGAACCGCCGTCGGCGCGGGAGGTGTAGTACCAGTTGTACTCGTCGATCTGGTCCTGGTACGTGCCCGCGTTGTAGTAGACGTTCATCGGGTACCGCGGCACGGTGGTCGCGGCGCCGACGGGACGCTGCTGCGCCTCGCGGGAGGCGTCGGAGGCGATGCTCGTGACACCGACGCGGGCGAGCGCGGCGGCCAGGAACGGGTTGTCCTGCGGCTGCTGCGGGGCGGTGCGCAGGCCGGAGTGCTCGCCGGTGACGAGCTCGGAACCGTCGACCGTCAGGCCCTTGGCGCGGCCCCAGTCGAGGTTGCGCTGCAGCTGGTCGACGATGAAGTCCTCCGACGCCCAGTACGTCCCGCCGCTCTCCTGCCCGGCGATCTCGGCGTCCTGCCGGGGCTGCTGGGTGGGCGAGGTGGCGCACGTCCAGGTCTGGCCGCTGACGGTGGGCGCGATCTGCAGGCAGCCGAGGTAGGGGTGCGACCAGGTGTGGTTCACCCACGGGAACTGGTCCTTGGCGGCGAGGAACGCCGCCGTGAGCGGGTCGCCGGCGCCCGCCTGCTCGCTGCCGAACCCGTTGTAGACCATCGTCAGCTGCAGGCCGGTCTCGCGCTGCCAGCGCACGAGGCGGTCGACGTCGGCGGCGGTCATCCGGATGTCGGTGGTCGCGACGGCCGGGTCGACGCAGTCGTCGCCGGGGGTGCAGTTCCCGGGGACGCTCCAGCGGCTGTCGGCGAGGAACACGTCGTCGACCTGGACGTCGAGGTAGGCGCGCTGGTGGCCGAGGTGGATGCCGCGCGTCATCCAGGAGACGATCCCGTGCGAGACCGTGGAGTACCACTGCATGGAGGGGTTGTAGGCGGCGGCGACCATGAGCTGCTCGCGCCCGCCCTCGGCCAGTTCCCACGCCAGCGCGCCGGAGGCGGAACCCTTGGTGGCGGTGACGATCGGCGTGACCTCCTGGCCGGCGGCCGCGCCGGACAGGTCGGCGAGGTAGCCGTAGGTCTCGGTGACGGCCGGGTCGACGTCCTCGACGCTCAGCGGCCCGGACAGCGCGGAGAACCCGTCGGCGCGCGCGGCGTCGGTGACGCGGGCGGCGGCGCCGTCGAGGGCGCCGGCGTAGACGGCGGTCCCGCCGGTCCCGGTGCCCGGGTAGACGTAGGCGTTGACCTGGCGGACGCCGTGGGCCTTCTCGTAGGCGGCCAGGGCGTCGAGCTCAGCGGCGCTGACACCGGCGGGCGCGGCGTTGGGCAGGACGACGGCCTGGAACCTCGCGGTGCCGGTGGCGGCGTCGCGCAGGAACGCGTCGTCGATGGCGGGGCGGTTCGCGGCGCCGGCGTCGACGAGCGTGAACGGCACGCCCTCGCGGGTCAGGGTGTCGGCGATGGCCTGCGTCGACGGGTCGCCCGTGGTGACGACGAGGACCCGCAGCGCGACGCGGGTACCGGCGGCGTGCGCGGGCAGGGCGGTCAGCTGGGGGCCGAGCAGGCCGGCCGCGACGAGCGCGGCGGCGCCGGTCGCCCGGGCGCGGCGGCGGCGGCGCGCGGGGCGGGTGTCGGGTCGCACGGGTTTCCTCCTCGGGACGGGCACCGGCGGTCGGGACGAGCCGGGGACGTCGCCGACAGTAGGTTTCCTCACGGCCCGTCACCTGGGCGCCCGGGTGCAGCACCCCCGTTCGGCGCAACGGTTGCACTCGGTCGCCACGACCGGGCCCGCGGCGGTGACCCCGGGAACGGCGGGAGCCGCCGGCGCCGTGCGCCGCACCGGCCTGGACGCGCTGCACCGCAGCGTCCTTCACCCAGCGCACCGGTTCACCCGCCGAGCGCAACCGGGCGGCGCACCCGTGTGACGCGGCGCCGGGACGCTGGGAACTCCTCGTCACCGCGCGTAACGTCGAGGTGGCGCGGACGGGGGGTCCGCGGCGCGGCGGGGAACCGCCGGGGTTCCCGTGCAGCAGTGCGCGGTCGACACGGAGGTGCTGGGTGTCCGGTCGGTGGTGGCAGCGTTCCGGCGGTTCGGCGGAGGAGCTGGAGGGCCTGCGGGAGGAGGTCGCCCGGCTCACGCAGGAGAACCTGCGGTTGCGGATGGAGCAGCAGCGGCCGGCGGGCCTGCACCACGTGCAGCGCCAGATCGCCCGGCACGCCGCGGCGGGCGGGGAAGCCGCCGAGCGCGCCGCGGCGCGCGAGGAGGCCGCCGACGAGGCCGTGCACGCCCTGGCCCAGGCCGAGACCGCCCGGCGCGCCGTCCTGGACGTCCTGGACTCCCTGGTGGTGGCGGCCGGGCAGATGCAGCGGCAGCTGACCGAGGGCGTCCCGCTCGCCGAGCTGGACCGGCGCGTGGTGGACCGCCGGTCCCCGGGCCGGGTCGGCGACGGCCGCGCCGCGGGCACCGTCCCGGAGCGCCGCCTCGACCCCGCCTCCCGGTGAGGCGGGCGTGAGCGCGAGGACGTCCCGGCCGCGGGTGGCGCTGCTGACCGAGGGCACCTACCCGTTCGTCGTCGGCGGGGTCAGCACGTGGTGCCACCAGGTCGTCACCGGCCTGCCGGAGTTCGACTTCGAGCTGGTCGCCGTCACCTCCCCCGAGCTGGAGGAGGCGGTGTTCCGCCTGCCGCCGAACGCGCGGGTCGGCGCCCACCTGCAGCTGTGGGGCCCGCGCGCGCCGCGCCGCGCCCCCGGGGCTCCCCGGGCCCCCCGCGCGCGGCGCCCGCAGCTGGGCGCGGAACTGCTGCGCGGCCTGCTCGGCTGGGACGTCGCCCCCCTCGACGTCGTCCCGGCCCTCGTCTGGTGCCGGCAGCACCCCGAGCGGGTGGTGCCGACGTTCCGCGCCGCGGCGACGTGGACGGCGTTCCTGGCGGCGCTGGAGGAGCTGGCCGCCGAGCGCCACCCGGACGCCGGCGAGGTGCCGCCGCTGGACGTGCGGCACGCCCTGGAGCTGTACGCGACGACGTCGTGGCTGGCCCGCACCGCCGCGGAGGCGACCCCGGACGCCGACGTGTCGCTGGTGACGGCCGCCGGGTGGGCGGTGCTGCCCGCCGTCGTCGACAAGGCCCTGACGGGCCGGCCGGTGCTGCTGTCCGAGCACGGCGTCTACGTGCGCGAGGCGTACCTGGCGGCGGCCCGCTCCTCCGACGGGCCGGCGCAGCGGTTCACCGCGACGCGCCTGGCGCGCGGGCTGGCGCGCCTGACGTACGCGGTGGCCGACGTAGTGTCCCCCGTCACCGCGGCGAACGCGGCGTGGGAGGAGCGGCTGGGCGCCGCGCCCGGGCGCATCGTGCCCGTGCCCAACGGCGTGCCGGCGCCGGGGGAACCGGCGCCCGCGCCGCGCACCTGCACGGTCGTCAGCGTGGGGCGCATCGACCCGCTCAAGGACGTGGCGACGATGCTGCGGGTGGCCGCGGAGGTGCGCCGCCGCGTGCCGGGGGCCAGGTTCCTGCACTACGGTCCCGTCCCGCCCGGGCAGGAGGCGTACGCGCGCGGCTGCCGCGAGCTGCACGCCGCGCTGGGCCTGGAGGGCGCGTTCGAGTTCCGCGGTTCCACGAGCGACCCGACGGGCGTGGTCCGCGACGCGGACGTGGTCCTCATGACGAGCATCTCGGAGGGGTTCCCGATGGCGGTGCTGGAGGCGCTCTCGCAGGCGCGGCCGGTCGTCACGACCCACGTCGGCGGGGTGCTGGAGGCCGTGCTGGGCGCGGGGGTGACCGCCGCGCCCGGTGACGTGGCCGGGCTGGCCGACGCCGTCTCGACCCTGCTGCGCGACCCGGAGCTGGCCGAGCGCCTCGGCCGGCGCGGGCACGCCCGCGTGCGGCGCAACTTCCCCCAGCAGCGCTGCCTGGACGGCTACCGGTTGCTGCTGGGCGAGCTGGTGGGCGCGCGCGCCGCCGTGCCGGTCCCCGCCGCGGCAGCCGGTCCCCGCGAGCTGGTCGGCGCCGGCGCGACGGGGGGCGCGTCGTGAGGATCACCGCGGACCAGGCCGGCGCGCGCGTGCTGGCCGGGCTCGGCCGCCACCCCCAGGACGCCCTGGAGGCGGCCGTGGTGCTGGAGGCGTGGGGCGGGCTGACGGCCCGCACGTCGCTGCCGCTGGCCTCCGGCGCGGTGCGCGGCGCCCCCGCCGCCGGCGAGGGGGCCCCGCCGCGGCGGGTGCGCCCGGTCCGCCGCGAGCGCGACGGCGACGACCCGCGCCGCACCCGCGAGGTGCTGGGGCTGCTGGCGACGCTGCTCGCGACGACGGCGTGGTTCGCCCCGCTGTCGGAGGCGCTGGGCCGGGACGTGGCGGCCCGCTCGTGGGCGCTGGCGCTGCCGCTGGCCCTGGGGGCGCAGTGGGCGCTGCGCCGCCGGCACCTGAGCACGCCCGGCGGGCTGGGCCGGCTGCGCCGCGACCGCCCCCTCGTGGTGACCGGCGCGCTGCTGGCGCTGCTCGTGCCGCCGGGGCTGCTGGTGGCGCCGGAGCTGGCCCTGCCGGGCGCGCTGCTCGTCACCTGGGTGGGCGGCATGGTCGTCGTGGTGCGCGGCTGGGGCCTGCCCTACGCGGGGGCGCTGGTGCTGGCGACCGCGGCCGCCGCCGCGGGCGTGCCGGCGGTGCTGGACGTGCTGGCGGTGGTGCTGGTGACGGCGGCGGCCGTGGTGGCGGCCGTGGGCACGCTGCCGGTGCCGAAGGAGGGGCCGGTGCCGTGGGGCCGCAGCCTGCTGGCCGGGGCGCTGGGCGCCGGCACGGCGCTGCTGGTGGTCCTGGACCCGGCCGTGGAGTGGTCGGGGCAGCAGCCGTTCCCCGTGGTGGCGCTGCTGCCCTCGCTGCTGGGCGGGCTGGCCGCCAGCCGGCGCCTGGACAGCGTGTGGACGGTGCTGGTGGCGGCGCTGGCGGTGACGACGGTGCAGGAGCGCGCGGCGGCCCGGCCGCGGCTGGCCCGCGTGTTCGCCCGGATCGTCGCCGGCGCCACCGCCCGGCTGCTGCTGGTGGCCGCGGTCTGCTCGGCGCTGCTGCTGGCGGTGCTGCAGGCGCTGCCCGGCCCGGGCGCGCCGGTGCGCGAGCTGGTGCCGCTGCTGGCGGGGCTGGCCGCGTTCGGCCTCGTCGGGTTCCTGGCGGGGCTGCTGGAGACGTTCACGCGGGCCGTGGGCGCGGTGCTCGTCGTGGCCGCGGCCCTGGCGGGGTCGAGCGCGGCGGCGCTGACCGGGCTGGTGGACGTCGTGCCGGGCCTGCTGGTGGCCGCGGCGGCCGCCTCGGCGGCGGCGCTGGTGCCCCTGGCGCGGCTGGTGCGCCACCCCGACCGCACGCTGGCGACCGCGCTGTGAGGCGCCCGGCGCTCGCCGCGCTGGCCGTGGCCGCCCTGCTGCCCCTGTCCGCCTGCTCCCCGGGAGGTCCCGTGTCCCCGCCCAGCCCCCCGGCGTCCGCGCCGGAGCCGACCGCCTCCTCGACCGACCCCGCCACCGACCCCGCCACCGACCCCGCCACCGGCCCCGCCGCGGGGCAGCGCTGGGTGCCCGCGCCCGGCACCACCTGGCAGTGGCAGCTGACCGGCGACCTCGACCTGACGGTGGACGCGCAGGTGTACGACGTCGACTGGCAGACCCCCCGCGCGGTCGTGGACCGCCTGCACGAGCAGGGCCGGCGCGTCGTCTGCTACGTCAGCGTCGGCACCGTCGAGGACTTCCGCGACGACGCCGCGGCGTTCCCCGCCGGGGTCGTCGGCGAGGCGCTGCCGGACTGGCCGGACGAGCGCTGGCTCGACGTGCGGCGCCTGGACGTCCTCGGCCCGCTGCTGCGGGCGCGGTTCGACGCCTGCCGCGACGCGGGGTTCGACGCCGTGGAACCCGACAACGTCGACGCGTACGCCAACGACAGCGGTTTCCCGCTGACCGCGGACGACCAGCTGCGGTTCAACCGCTGGGTGGCCGCCGAGGTGCGCGCGCGCGGGATGTCGGTGGGCCTGAAGAACGACCTGGACCAGGTCGCCGACCTCGTCGGCGACTTCGACTTCGCCGTCAACGAGTCGTGCCGCGTGTACGACGAGTGCGCTGCGCTGCAGCCGTTCGTGGACGCCGGGAAGGCCGTGCTGCACGTGGAGTACGTCGAGGACGTCAGCGAGGAGGAGTTCCTCGCCGAGCCCGCCGCGCCGGGGTTCTCCTCGGTGCTCAAGGACGGCGACCTGAGCGCCTGGCGGGTGCTGCCGCGGGGCTGACCCCCTCCGGCGCCCCGCCGGCGCCCCGCCGGCGCCCCGCCGACGCTCAGGCCCGGCGGCCCGCCTTGACGACGAGCACGGGCACGTCGGCGCCCAGGACGATCCGCTGCGCCGTGCTGCCCAGCAGGAACTTGCCCACCGGCGAGCGCCGCCGGGTCCCCACGACGACCAGCTCGGCCCCCGCGCCGGGCACGGCGTCCAGCAGCGCGTCGACCGGGTCCTGGTGCTCGGGCCGGCGCAGCACCTGCGCCGACGGGGGCGCCGGGTCGAGCGCGGCCACGGCGCGCCGCGCGGCCTCGCCGTGGTCGTCGCGCTCGCTGAGGTCCAGCACCGCCAGCGGCAGGTCCCGCAGCCTCGCCTCGGCCGCCCCCCGCTCCAGCGCCGCGGCGCCCTCGTCCGTGCCCGACCAGCCCACGAGGACCGTCACCGCCACCACTCCCTCTCCACCGGCGCGCACGGGCGCCGCCCGGCGCCTCCGCGGGTATCGTGCGCGCCCGGACGCCGCGCGTCGACACGTCGCGGCGACGTCCGCGCCACCGCCCGACGGCGGGACGTGAGCCGCTCGACGAGGAGGGTCTCGTGCACCAGCGCGTCAAGGGCGTCGTGGGGGTGGCGCTGCTGGTCCCCCTGGTGCTGCTGGCGGCCTGGGACGCCCGCAGCACGGGCACGCTGTCGGGGGCGCGCAGCGGGCTGACGATCATCGCGCCCGCCTCACCGGGCGGCGGCTGGGACACCCTGGCCCGCCAGCTGCAGGCGGCCATGCGCGAGGCGGGCGTGGTCACCAACCCGCAGGTGGTCAACGTCCCCGGCGCCGCCGGCACCATCGGCCTGGCCCAGCTGCAGGAGATGGGGGGGCGGGGCGACGTGCTGATGGTCACCGGCACCGTCATGGTCGGCGGCGTCGAGATCAACGACAGCCCCGTCGGCATCGACGACGTCACGCCGATCGCCCGCACGACCGACGACTACGAGGTCCTCGTGGTGCCCGCGGACTCCCCGCTGCGCTCGGTGGACGACCTCGTGGCCGCCTGGCGCGAGGACCCCGGCGCGGTCGCCGTCGGCGGCGGTTCGCTGGGCGGCACCGACCAGCTGCTGGCCGCCCAGCTCGCCCTGGCCGTGGACGTGCCGGCCACGGAGGTCAACTACATCGCCTACTCCGGCGGCGGCGAGGCGATCCAGGCGCTGCTGTCCGGTGCCAGCGACGTGGGCATCAGCGGCTGGAACGAGTTCGCCGACCAGGTCGAGGCCGGCACGCTGCGCGCCCTGGCCGTCTCCGCGCCCGAACCGCAGCCCGAGCTCGGCGTCCCGACCCTGTACGAGCTCGGCTACGACGTGCACCAGGGCAACTGGCGCGGCCTGCTGGCCCCGCCGGGCCTGGACGAGGAGGACCGGCAGGAGCTGACCGACATCGTCACCGAGACCCTCGCGACGCCGGAGTGGCGCGAGACCCTCGAGCGCAACCGGTGGGTCGACAGCCAGCTCGTCGGCGAGGAGCTGACCACGTTCATCGACGAGGAGGTCGCCCGGGTCCGGGCGATCCTCGAGGAGGCCGGCCTGTGAGCACCCCGTCGCCCGCCCCGTCCGCCGCGCACGAGCCGTCCGGGCCACCCGGGGCACCGGCGGCCCCGCGGCCGGCGCCGCCGGGACCGGCGCGCGGGTCGTTCGCGATGGCCGCCGTCGTGACGGCCTTCGCCGTGTACCTGACCCACGGGCTCCTCGTCATGGACGTGCGCGAGGGCGGCGACGGCGGCCCTGGCCCGCGGTTCTTCCCCCTCCTCGTGCTCGTCCTCGCCTGGGTCGTGGTGGCAGGCCTCGCCCTCGACGCCGTGCGCGAGCGCCGCCGCGCCCACCGGGAGGTCCGCGCTGTCGGGGACGGCGCTGTCGGTGACGGGGACGAGCCGGGCACCGCGCCCACCGACTGGCGGGCGGTGGCCCTGGTCGCGGCCACGTTCGCCGTCTTCACCGCGGTGCTGGTGCCGCTGGGCTGGCTGGTCGCCGGGACGTGGCTGTTCTGGGGCACCGCGCAGGCGCTGGGCAGCCGGCGCCGCCTGTTCGACGCCGGCGTCGCGCTGGCCGTCGCCTCGGTCGTGCAGCTGGCGTTCGGGGCGGGCCTCGGCCTGAACCTGCCCGCCGGGCTGCTGGGGCTGTAGGGGAGCGCGCGTGGACGCCCTCGCCGACCTCGCGGGCGGTTTCTCGACCGCCCTGTCCCCCGCCAACCTCCTGTGGGTCTTCCTCGGCGCCCTGCTCGGCACCGCCGTCGGCGTGCTGCCCGGCCTCGGTTCCTCGATGGCGGTGGCGCTGCTGCTGCCGGTGACGTTCGCCCTGGACCCGACCGGGGCGCTCATCATGTTCGCCGGCGTCTACTACGGCGGGCTGTTCGGCGACTCGATCACCGGCATCCTGCTGAACACCCCCGGCAACTCCTCGGCCATCGCGGCCACCTTCGAGGGGCACCGGATGGCCCTGGACGGGCGGGCGCCGCAGGCGCTGGCGGCCTCGGCGATCGGCGCCTTCACCGGTGGCCTCATCGCCACCACCGTCGTCGCCCTCGGGGCGCCCGTGTTCGCGACCCTGGCCTCGGCGTTCGGGCCGGCGGAGTTCTTCGCCCTCACGGCGTTCGCCTTCGTCGCGACGGCCTTCGTCGTCGCCGACTCCGCGCTCAAGGGGCTGGCGGCGCTGGTGATCGGCTTCACGATCGGGGTCGTCGGCATCGACAGCCAGACCGGCACGGTCCGGTACACGCTGGGCGTGCCGCAGCTGTTCGACGGCGTCGGCATCGTCGTCATCACGGTCGGGCTGCTCGCCCTCGGGGAGGTCCTGCACGTCGCCTCGCGCTCGCGCTGGCGCAGCGGGGACCGGCTCGTCGCCGTGCGGGGGCGCCCGTTCCTGTCGCGCGCGGAGTTCCGCGAGGCGCTGCCCGCGTGGCTGCGCGGCACCGCGTTCGGCGTGCCGTTCGGCGTCGTCCCCGTCGGCGGCTCGGAGGTGCCGACCTTCCTGGCGTACGGGACGGAGCGGCGCCTGGACGCCCGCCGCCGCCGGCCGCAGTTCGGGCGCGGCGCGATCCGCGGGGTCGCCGGCCCGGAGGCCGCGGGCAACGCGACCGCCGGCACCGCGATGGGGGCGCTGCTCGCGCTCGGCCTGCCGACGTCGGCCACCGCGGCGATCCTGCTGGGCGCCTTCCAGCAGTTCGGCATCCAGACCGGCCCGCTGCTGTTCCAGCGCGCCGGGGACCTGGTGTGGGCGCTGATCGCCAGCCTGTTCATCGGCCTGTTCGTGCTGCTCGTGCTGAACCTGCCGTTCGCGCCCCTGTGGGCGAAGCTGCTGCTGATCCCCCGCCAGTACCTGTACGCGGGCATCGCCGTCTTCGCCGGGCTCGGCATCTACGCCTCCGCCGGCTCGGTCGTCGACCTGTGGCTGCTGCTCCTGCTGGGCCTGCTCGGCTTCCTCATGCGCCGGCACGACGTGCCCCTGGCGCCGGTGCTCATCGCGGTGATCCTCGGCCCGCTCGCGGAGACGAACCTGCGCAACACCCTGGCCATCAGCCAGGGCGACCCCGCGGCGCTGGTCGCGAGCCCCGTGACGGTCGTCGTCTACGCGCTCCTCGCGCTGGCCGTGGCGCTGGCCGTGGCGGGCCAGGTGCGGCGGCGGCGCAGCGCCGACGTCTGAGGGACCCCGCGGTTCAGCGGGTGACGTCGACCCAGTCGCCGCCGGTCAGCTCCGCCAGCCGGTCCGGGCTCAGCCGCACCGCGCTGTCCGGGCTGCCGCCGGCGGGGTGCACGACGTCGAAGGCGCGCAGGGACTCGTCGCAGTGCACCTCCAGCGGTGCGGGGTGCCCGAACGGGGAGATCCCGCCCACCGGCTGGCCGGTGAGCTCCTGCGCCTCGGCCGCGCTCAGCATCCGCGGCTTCGCCCCGAAGCGCGCCTTGAACTTCGCCCCGTCCAGGCGGGCGGTGCCGGCGGCGACCACCAGCAGCGAGCGCTCCCCCGCGCGCAGCGCCAGGGTCTTGGCGATCTGCCCGGGTTCCACCCCCAGCGCGGCGGCGGCCGCGGCGACGGTGGAGGTGTCCGTGCCCGGGTGCTCGACGCGCAGGCCGGGGGCGCGCTCGTCGAGGAAGGCCTGCACCCGCTCGCTGCTCACGCCCCCGCCCGTCCCGCCCGCACCGCTCAGTCCGCCATGACGTGCAGCTGGCGGGCGGCCTCGGCCAGCGACCCGGACAGCGAGGGGTAGACGGAGAAGGCGTGCGCGACGTCGTCGACGTTGAGCCGCTTCTCCACCGCCAGCGTCACCGGGAAGATCAGCTCGCTGGCCCGCGGTGCGACGACCACGCCGCCGATGACGGTGCCCGAGCCGGTGCGGCAGAACAGCTTCACGAAACCGTCGTGGATGCCGAGCATCTTCGCGCGCGCGTTCGTGGACAGCGGCAGCTTGACGATCTCGCCCTGCGCCTCGCCGGAGTCGATCTGCGCCTGCGTCCACCCGACGGTGGCGATCTCCGGGGAGGTGAACACGGTGGAGGCCACCGAGCGCAGCTTCAGCGGCGCGACCGTGTCGCCCAGGGCGTGCCACATGGCGATGCGCCCCTGCATGGCCGCCACCGACGCCAGCGGGAAGACCCCCGTGCAGTCGCCGGCCGCGTACACGCCGCGCGCGGAGGTGCGCGAGACCTTGTCGACGTCCACGTGCCCGGACTCCGACGTCCACACGCCGGCCTCCTGCAGGCCGATGTCCTGCGTGTTGGGCACCGAGCCGACCGCGACGAGGCAGTGCGAGCCCTCGACGGTGCGCCCGTCGGACAGGGTGACGACGACGCTGTCGCCGTGCCGGACGACGGACTCGGCCCGCGAGCGAGAGACGACGTTCATGCCGCGGCGGCGGAAGACCTCCTCGAGCACCTCGGCGGCGTCGGCGTCCTCGCCGGGCAGCACCCGGTCGCGGCTGGAGACGAGGGTGACGTGCGCGCCGAGGGCGTCGTAGGCGCTGGCGAACTCCGCGCCCGTGACGCCCGAGCCGACGACGACCAGGTGCTCGGGCAGCTCCTCGACGTCGTAGACCTGCTTCCAGGTGAGGATCCGCTCGCCGTCGGGCTGCGCGTCGGGCAGCGTGCGCGGGCGCGAGCCGGTGCTGAGCAGGACGACGTCGGCCTCCACGCGGGCGCCCGCGTCCTCGCCGTCGGTGACGACGAGGGCCTGCGGGCCGTCCAGGCGCCCGGAGCCGTTGAGGACCTTCACGCCCTCCTTCTCCAGGCGGGCGCGGATGTCCATCGACTGCGCGAACGCCAGGGACTTGACCCGCTGGTGCACGCGGCCCAGGTCGACGCTGACGGCGCCGGCCGGCTCGGTGTCGGAGGTGGGGCCGCCGGGGAAGCGGACCCCCAGCTCGGTGGCGCCGCCGACGGTGGCCATGAGCTCGGCGGTGGCGATGAGGGTCTTGGACGGGACGACGTCGGTGAGGACGGTCGAGCCGCCCAGGCCGTCGCGCTCGACGACGGTGACGTCGGCGCCGAGCTGGGCGGCGACGAGGGCGGCCTCGTACCCGCCCGGGCCGCCGCCGAGGACGGCGACGCGCTGCTGCTGGGCGACGGGGGACGCTACGGAGGACGTGGCGCTGGTGCTCACCCCCCCATGGTCGCGCAGCGCGGGGGTCCCGGTCACCCCGCGGGGCCGACCGGGGGTGTGACGTGCCTCCTCTACCCTCTGTCGTCGTGCCCGCCTACGCCGCCTACGCCACCAACCTCGACCCCGAGACGATGGCGCAGAAGGCTCCGCACTCGCCGCTGCGCTCCACCGGCTGGCTGACCGGCTGGCGCCTGACCTTCGGCGGGGAGGACCGCAGCTGGCAGGGGCCGCTGGCCACCGTCGTCGAGGGCGACGGCGAGCACCGCGAGGAGCAGGTGTTCGTCGCGCTGTACGACGTGACCGAGGCCGACGAGGCGCGCATGGACGCCCTGGAGGGCATGGACATCGGGCTGTTCCGCAAGGTGCGGGTGCGGGTGACGACCCTCGACGGGGACGTCGTGGCGTGGACGTACGTGCTGGACGACTACGAGGGCGGGCTGCCGACGGCGACCTACCTGGGGCGGCTGGCCGACGCCGCCGAGGCCGGCGGCGCCCCGCACGACTACGTCATGGCGCTGCGCGCGCGGCCCTGCCGCTCGAACGACGCCTGACCCCGACGACGCCCGACCCCGACGACGCCCGGCCCCCGCCCGGGGGACGGTCCGCCCCGCGGCCCGCGCGCCGCGCCCCTACGCTGGGCGCCGTGACGACCAGCGCGCCCGCCGACGACCCGTTCGACCTCGCCGCGGCGGCCGCCGCCCGGCTGGCGGAGGTGACCGGCGTCGAGCGCCACGACGTCGCCCTCGTCCTGGGCTCGGGGTGGGCGGCGTCCGCCGACACCCTCGGCGAGCTCGTCGCCGAGGTCCCCGGCACGGACCTGCCCGGGTTCAGCGCCCCCGCCGTCGTCGGCCACCGCGGCACCGCGAAGTCCCTGCGCGTCGAGCGCGACGGCGCCGGCCCGCTGCACGCCCTCGTCCTGCCGCGCACCCACTTCTACGAGGGCCGCGGGGTGCGGGCCGTGGCCCACGGCGTGCGCACGGCCGCCGCGGCCGGGTGCCGCACCGTCGTGCTGACCAACGGCTGCGGCGGCCTCGACCCGACCGTGGGCCCCGGCTCCCCCGTCCTCATCTCCGACCACCTGAACCTCACGGGCGCCTCCCCGCTGGAGGGCGCCACGTTCGTGGACATGACCGACCTGTACTCCGCGCGGCTGCGCGGGGTGGCGCGCGAGGTCGACCCGGACCTGCCCGAGGGCGTCTACGCGCAGTTCCGCGGCCCGCAGTACGAGACGCCCGCCGAGGTGCGCATGGCCGGGGTCCTGGGCGCCGACCTCGTCGGCATGTCCACGGCGCTGGAGGCCGTGGCCGCCCGCCACGCCGGCCTGGAGGTCCTCGGGTTCTCCCTCGTGACGAACCTGGCGGCCGGGGTGAGCGACGAGCCGCTCTCGCACGAGGAGGTCCTGGAGGCCGGCCGCGAGGCCGGCCCGCGCTGCGCGCGCCTGCTGGCCGGGGTGCTGCCCCGCCTCTGAGCGGGCGTCCGGGGCGGGCCCGCGGGGCTCAGCAGGACGCGCTGACGTGCCCGCCGCGCCCGCGCGGCAGGACGTCGCGGTCGCGCAGGACGACGTGGACGGTGCCGCCGCGCACGCGGCAGGCGCGCTCGAACGCCGCGCGGCCGCCGTCGGTGTGCTCGACCTCCAGCACCCGCCGCCCGTGCACGGCCGTGTAGGCGCCGCACTCGCGGTGGCGCTCGCAGTCCTCGGCGACGGCGAAGTCGAACCCCGCCGCGCGCGCCTGCTCGCGGGTGGTCTCCGGCGCGTTCTTCTGCGCCACGGCGAGCCCGGCGGCGTGCGCGCGCCGGGCCAGCAGCCCCGCCAGCGCCAGCGCGTCCCGCTGCGTCAGGCGCCCGCCCGAGCGGGTCCACGAGTCCAGGTTGTCCAGCTCCACGGCCCGGAAACCGCGGGCGGCGCAGTCGTCGAGCCACGGCCCCACGACGGCGGCGATCCCGGCGCGCTGCGCGGGACCGGAGGTGTCCAGCAGGACCTCGTCGGGCCAGTCCGCGTCGCGGACCGGCGTCCCGGTCCGGTCGCGCAGCAGCAGCTCGGGGCGCCAGCGGGCGCGCTCGCCCGGCTGGGTCTGGAAGGCGTTGACGTAGCAGACGGAGTACACGCCCGGCGCGGGCCGCTCGGCGCGGTCGCGCACGACGACGCTGACGCCCGCCGCGGGCGGGTAGGCGCCACCGATCTGGTAGTCGGCGGTGCCCTCCAGCGGCGGGAGCAGGACCGAGCGCTCAGCGGACCCGGTGGGCCCGGTGAGCGCGGTGGACCTGGTGGACCCGGTGGGCGCGGCGAGCGACGGGACCGCGGTCGCCGCGAGGAGGGCGCCGGCGACGAGGGCCGACGCGGCGGCGCGCAGCGCCCGGCGGCGCCCGCCGCGCCCGTGGGAGGGGGTGTCGCGCTGGCTCACGCGCCCCACCTCGGCACGCGCGCCGCGCGGCTGCAGCCGCGCGGCGCCGCGTCACCCGCTCGGCCGCGCCGACCGGGAGCGGCGGGGCGGTTTCCCGGCCGTCAAACTCTCGTTTCCACCTGGTTTCCGCGGGCCACCGCCGGGCCGCGCCGACCTAGCGTGCGGTCATGGACTGGCAGAGCGCGGCGACCGCCGCTGGACGGATCGCCGGTGCGGTCACCCAGGACGCCCCCCGCTCGGTCCGCGCCGCCGAGGCGCTGGAGGAGCTGCGGGCCCTCGTGCCGTTCGTGGGCGCCTCCATCGCGGCCTGGGACGAGACGACGTCGAGCCACGCGGTGGTCGCGGACTCCGGGTACCGCGACGCGCAGCTGGCGCACCTGAACGGCGAGGCCTACCTGCAGGACCCGACGTGGCACGTGACGGTGTCCCGGCGCGCGCCGGTCCCCTGGCGCGACATGCCGTTCCGCCCGGACGAGTCCTGGATCATCCGCGAGAGCCTGCGGCCCTCCGGCTACCGCGAGGGCATGACGGCGCCGTTCTTCCGCGGCGACGGCAGCTACGCCGGGATGCTGACGTTGAACACCGACTCGGCGACCCACCCGCACGCGGCCGCGGTGGAGATGCTCGGCCTGCTGTCGGCGCGGATGGCCGAGATGGTCTCCGGCCCGGTCCCGCCGACCGGGGACGGCGACGCCCCGGAGCCCGGGGGGCTGCGGATCGCGGTGTCCGCCTCCGGGGTCTGCACCCCGCTGGGCGGCGAGCCGACGCCGCAGGAGCTGCTGGCGGCCCTGCGGCGGGAGGTCGCGCGGGGCAGCACGGGTTTCCTCGTCTGGGAGCGCGGTGAGCGCGCGCCGTGGCACGTGCGGCTGCCCGCGCGGGGGGCGCGGCCGACGACGGTGGCCACGACGGTGGCCACGGCCGTGCGCGGCCCGGTGCCGGGCAGCCTGTCGCGCCGGGAGCTGGAGGTGCTCGCGGGCCTGACCGAGGGGCTGTCCAACCAGGAGATCGCCGAGGCCCTGCACGCCAGCCGGCGCACGGTCTCCACCCACGTGGAGCACATCCTCACGAAGCTGGGCGCGCGCAGCCGGACGGAGGCGGCGACGCGGGCCGTGCGCGACGGGCTGCTCCTGTCGGCCTGAGCCCGGCGGCGGTGGCGGCGAGGACCGCGTCGAGGCACCGCCGCAGCGCCAGGCCGTCCACGGCGACGACCCGCGCGCTCCACCCGGCCCCGCCGGGCAGCGCCGAGACCGCGGCCAGGCTCCCGTCCACCGCGGGCACGACCGGTGCGGGGGCCGGTGCGCCGACGACGTGCACGACGGCCTGCGCCGGCCACCGGCGGACGGACGCCGGCAGGCCCTGGACACCGGTCCGGTCGACGGCGCGCAGCTCGCCGCCGACCCGCACCTCGACGACGCTGCGCGTGTCGACGCCTCCCGCCCCGCCGTCCGCCGCGCCGGCGGGCCGCAGGCACCCGGGGTGCAGGACCTGCGCCTCGACGGCCACGACCGTCGAGGTCGCGTCGACGGCCAGCGCGGTCCGGGCGCGGTGGACGGCTCCGGGCAGGACGACGCGCGGCTCGGGGTGGTGCACGAGCACGGCCCCGCCGGCGGCGGTCAGCTCCGCGGTCTCCAGCGGCCCGGGGCGCCCCGGCACGGCGTGCACGAGCGTGGCGCCCTGGCCGACCACCCGGGCGCGGACGCCGCCGGCGGCGGCGACGCGGGTCGAGCGCACGTCCCCGGGGTGCAGTCCGCCGCCCGACTGCTGGACGACGACCGTCCCGCACAGCGGGTCGGCGTCGTCGCGGAACAGCTTCTGCACCAGCGACGGCCAACGGGAGACGCTGCGCTGCAGACGGATCCGGCCACCGACGGGTTCGAGCAGCAGGTCGACGCCGAGGTCGGGCGGGGGGTCGCCGCTCACGTGAAGAGGACGTCGCGCTCGAGGGCGTCGGCGACCGCGGCGACCCCGTGCCCGGCGCGCAGGTCGGTGCGCAGGACAGGTCGGCCCTCGCGGACCTGCTCGGCCTCGGCGAGCATGCGCGGCAGGTCGGCGCCCACGTGCGGGGCCAGGTCGGTCTTGTTGACGACGAGCAGGTCCGCCCGCAGCACCCCGGGGCCGCGCTTGCGGGGGATGTCGTCGCCGCCCGCGACGTCGATGACGAAGATCCAGTAGTCGACGAGGTCGCGGGAGAACGTCGAGGCCAGGTTGTCCCCGCCGCTCTCCAGCAGCAGCAGGCGGGTGTCGGGGAAGCGCTGCTCGAGGCGGTCGGCGGCGGCGAGGTTGAGGGAGGGGTCCTCGCGGATGACCGTGTGCGGGCAGCCGCCGGCCTCGACGGCCACGACCCGCTCGGGGTCCACCAGACCGGAGCGGCGGACCCGCTCGGCGTCCTCGGCCGTCACCAGGTCGTTGGTGATGACGGAGACGACGGTGCCGCGCGCGGCGAACTCGGCGAGCAGCCGCTCGACGAGCGCGGTCTTGCCGCTGCCGACGGGGCCGCCGATGCCGACGCGGGCGGCGCCGGGGACGGCGGGCGGGGCAGGGGTGGCCGGGGTGGGGGCGCTCATCGCAGCAGGTACCTCCGGTTGAGGGGGACGCGGGTGGCGGGCGGTGCGTGCAGCAGCACGCCGTCGGCGCGCACCTCGTAGGTGCGCGGGTCCACCTCGACCACCGGCAGGTGGGAGTTGCGGACCATGTCGGCCTTGCGCAGCCCGCGCACCGACGTGATGGGCACGCACGGTTTGCTGAGGCCCAACCGCTCCCCCGCGCCGTCGTCCGCGGCCAGCCGTGAGACGAGGTTCACCGAGGTGCGCGCCGCGGCGCGGCCCATGGCCCCCCAGTTGCGCCGCTGCAGGACCGGCTGGGCGGAGGAGATGCTGCCGTTGGCGTCCCCCAGCGCCGCCCACGCGACGTAGCCGCCCTTGAGGACCAGGGAGGGTTTGACGCCGAAGGAGGCGAACGGCCACAGGACGACGTCGGCCGTCCTGCCCGGCTGCAGCGACCCGATGAGGTGTGCGGCGCCGATGGAGATCGCCGGGTTCACCGTGTACTTGGCGACGTAGCGCTTGACGCGCTCGTTGTCGGCCCAGCGCGTCGTCTCCTCGGGCAGCCGCCCGACGCGGTCCTTCATGACGGAGGCCAGCTGCCAGCAGTTGGCGATGTTGTCGGCGACCCGGCCCATGCCCTGGGTGTCGCTGCCGAACACGGAGATCGCCCCGGAGTCGTGCAGGAAGTCCTCGGCCACCATCGTGCCGGGCCGGATGCGCGCCTCGGCGAACGCGACGTCCTCCGGGGAGGCCGGGTCCATGAGGTGCGCGACCATCGTCATCGGCACGCCCTCCTCCAGCGCCGCGGGCGTGAAGGGGTTCGTGGGGTTCGTGGAGGCGGGGATGACGTTGGGCAGCCCGACGCAGCGGATGATGTCGGGAGCGTGCCCGCCGCCGGCGCCCTCCACGTGGTACATGTGGATCGTCCGGTCCCCGATGACGTCCAGCGTGCGCTCGGCGAACCCGAACTCGTTGATCGAGTCGGTGTGCAGGTGGACGGCGAAGTCGTGGGCGTCCGCGGCGCGCAGGGTGGCGTCGACCACGGCGGGGCTCGCGCCGAAGTCCTCGTGGATCTTCACCGCCCCCGCCCCGGCCCGCACGGACTCCACGACGGCCTCGGGCCACGACGAACCCCGTCCGAAGGCGACCACGTTGACGGGCGAGTCGTCGGCGCCCTGCAGGAACCGGCCGAGGTTCCTCGTGCTGCCGGAGGCGACCTCGAAGGCCGGGCCGGGACTGCCGCCGATGAGGGTCGTGGTGCCGGTGGACAGCGCGTGCTCCACCTGCTGCGGGGAGATGAGGTGCGCGTGCGTCTCGATGCCGCCGGCCGTGGCGATGAGGCCGGCACCGGGGATCGGGGTGGTCGTGTGGCCCACGACCATGTCCGGGTGGATCCCGGGGGTGACGTCGGGGTTGCCCGCGGCCCCGACGCCGACGATCCGGCCGTCGCGGATGCCGATGTCCGCGCGCACGATCCCGACGACGGCGTCGACGACCAGCGCGCCGGTGACGACGAAGTCCAGCGCCCCCGAGGAGCTGGTCGACGTGGGCCGGTAGCCCTCCCCGTCGCGGACGGTCTTGCCGGCGCCGGCGAGCAGCTCGTGGCCGCGCGCGGTGAGGTCGGCCTCCACCTCGACGAACAGCTCGGTGTCGCCCAGGCGGACCACGTCGCCCGTGGTGGGCCCGTGCACGCGCGCGTAGCGCTCGCGGCCGACGGCGGTCACGGGGCGCTCACCCCGAGGAACCCGAGCTCGGCGGCGCGGCGGGCGGCCGCCTCGTAGGCGCCGGGCGCGTCCAGGGGGCCGTCGACGAGGCCGGCGAAACCGTGCGCGACGCGGTCGCCGGCCAGGGGGACGAGGTGGACCTCGACGGGCATGCCGGGTTCGAACCGGACACCCGACCCGGCGGGCACGTCGAGCCGGCGCCCCCACGCGGCACGCCGGTCGAAGTCCAGGGCGGGGTTCACCTCGAAGAAGTGGGTCGCGCTGCGCACCTGCACGTCGCGGTCGCCGGTGTTCTCCACCCGCACCGCGACGCGGTCGTCGCGTCCGGGCAGGACGACGGGTTCCCGCCCCACGACCACCTCGCCGGGCACGAGCGCCCCCTCGGTGGCGGGCACCGGGTCGAAGAGGGCGACCAGCTTGGTGCCCTCGGCGAAGGGCGCGTCCACCATGACGACCTGGCACAGCTCGGCGACCCCCGGCTCGACCTGGTCGGCGCGCAGCAGCCGCCCGGCCAGGTCGCGCACCGCCGCGTGGTCCTCGCCGCGCCGGGCGGCGAGCATCACCTCGTCGGTCAGGTAGGCGATCGCCTCCGGGTGGCTCAGGGGGATCCCGGCCCGCAGGTTGCGGCGGGCGAACTCCGCGGCGGTGAACACGGTGAGGCGTTCGAGCTCGGTGGGCGTCAGGTGCACGCGTCCTCCTGGTACGGCGGGTTCAGGTGGTGAACAGGCGGCCGTCGCCGGCCGGGAGACCGACGAGGACGTCGGCGAGCGCGGTGCCGGTCCAGGGCTCGCGCGGCGGCGCGGTCGCCAGCAGCGGGCCGGCCACGGCCACCGCGCGCCGGGTGACCCGCTGCGCCCCCAGGTGGCCGACGACGCCCAGGCGCACGGCGGCCGAGGTCAGCTGGGCGACCAGCGACCAGCAGCAGACCGCCTCGACCTCGGCCGGTCCCAGGCCGGCGTCGCGCAGGCACACCGCCTGGGCGGTGACCAGGTGCCCGGGGGACCGGCCGGCGAGGGCAGCGGCGCGCAGCCGGGCCGCGGGGGCGCTGCCCAGCGCGGCGAAGGTGCCCAGCAGGGCCAGCCCCGCCGTGCGCGAGCCGCGGCGCAGGACGTCGACGACGGCGAGCCGCTCGGCCTCGGCGTCCACGAGCAGCGCCCCCTCCCACCCCGGCTCGCGCGCGCAGCGGGCCAGCAGCACCCGGTCCCCGGTGTGCCAGCGGTGGCGCAGCTGCTCCTCGACGAAGTCGGCGAGGTCGTCCTCCCCCGTGACGGCGCCGGTGCGGGTGGCGGCCTCCAGACCGGAGGAGAAGGCGAGGGCGCCCGAGGGGAAGGCGGAGTCGCCCAGGGCCATCGCCGCCAGCAGCCGCGCCCCGCCCGCGGGTCCGGCGCTCACGGGTCCTCGAGCGTGACGGCTCCCGCGGCGAGCAGGTCGGCCACCCGGGCGAGGTGGTCCTCGGCGCGTCCCTGCACGACGACGTCCAGGACGCCGTCGCCGGTCTCGCAGGTCCAGTGCAGGTGACCGGCGAGGAAGCCGAGCCGCAGGGCGGCCGCGGGGTCGGCGGCCCGCAGGCGCAGCCGCTGCGCCGCGCGGGTGCGCACGACGACGGCGCTCGCGGGGTCCAGGTGCAGGACGGCCCCGTCGACGAGGCCGGTGCCGCGCGGCAGGGCCACGGCGTACTCGCGGCCGCGGTCGGAGACGACCCGCAGCCGGCGGCGCGGCGCGTCGGCCTCGTCGACGTGCAGCACCTCCACGGCGCCCGCGTGCCGCAGGGCGTGCAGGGCCTCGGCGGTGCCGGGGTCGTCCTCGTGGCCGAGGACGGCGGTGAGGGTCGTCGGGGCCGCGGGGAGCTCCGGCGACCCCGACGCGGCGCTCACGCGCGCGCTCCGGCCGCGCCCGGCTCCAGGACGGCGTCGAGCAGGACCCGGGTCGTCTCCGTCCGCGGCGCGGTCAGCAGCCGGTCCACGGGCCCGGCCTCCACGAGGCGGCCGCGCTCCAGCACCCCGGCGTGGTCGCACATGTGCTCCACCAGCGCCAGGTTGTGGGTGACCAGGAGCATCGTCAGCCCGCGCTCGGCCTGCAGGTCCTTCAGGAGGTTGAGCACCTGCGCCTGCACGGAGACGTCCAGGGCCGCGGTCGGCTCGTCCAGGACGAGGAAGTCGGGGTCGGTGACGAGCGCGCGGGCGATGCCCAAGCGCTGGCGCTGGCCGCCGGAGAACTCGTGGACGTAGCGGCCCAGGTGCGACTCCTCCAGGCCGACCCGCTCGACGAGGTCGACGACGCGACGGCGCGCCTCGCGGCCCTCGGCGATGCCGAAGCGGTGCAGGCCGTAGGCGATCTGGTCGCCGACGGTGCGCCGCGGGTTGAACGCCGAGCCGTTGTCCTGGAAGACCATCCGCATGCGGGCGCGCAGCGCCAGCAGGGTCTTGGGCCGGGCGCGGACGATCTCGGTGCCGTCGAAGTCCACCGACCCGCCGCTGGCCGGTTCCAGGCCCAGCAGCATCCGCGCGGTGGTGGTCTTGCCGGACCCGGACTCCCCGATCAGGCCCCACGTCTGGCCGCGCCGGACGTCGAAGGACACCCCGTCGACCGCGGTGGTCGCCCCGAACGTCTTGCGCAGGTCGCGCACGACGACGAGGTCCTCGTACCGGCCGCGGGGCTGCACGGTCGCGCTCACGCCCCCACTCCTCCCGCCACCTCGGTGAACTCCGGCAGCCGCCGCCGCTGCCGCGGCACCGACCGCTCCTGCTCGGACAACCGCAACCGGGGCACCGCCTCGACCAGGGCGCGGGTGTAGGGGTGCTGCGGGTCGCGCAGCACCGCCGCGGCCGCGCCGCGCTCGAGGACCTGCCCGCGCCGCATGACGGCGACGCTGTCGCACACGTGCGAGACGACGCCGAAGTCGTGGGTGACCAGCAGGACCGCGGTGCCCAGCTCGGCGTTGATGGACAGCAGCAGGTCGAGGACCTGCTTCTGCACGGTCGCGTCCAGCGCCGTGGTCGGCTCGTCGGCGAGCAGCAGCTCCGGGCGGCAGGCCAGCGCGAGGGCGATGACGACGCGCTGGCGCTGCCCGCCGGACAGCTCGTGCGGGTAGGAGCGCAGGCGCCGGGCCGCGTCGGGCAGGGCCACCAGCTCCAGGGACTCCAGCGCCTTCGCGCGGGCCGCGGCCCGGTCCAGCCGCTGGTGCCGGCGGATCACCTCCACCAGGTGGGCGCCGATGGTGCACGAGGGGTCCAGGGCGCTGAGGGCGTTCTGCGAGACCATGCCGACGTGGCTGCCGCGCAGCGCCTGCAGCCGCTTCGGGGGCAGGGTCAGCAGGTCCTCGCCCTGGAAGAGGATCCGCCCGGAGGTGATGCGGGCGCGGCGGGTGCCGAGCAGGCCGAGGACGGCGAGCGAGGTGACGCTCTTGCCGGAACCCGACTCCCCGACCAGGCCCAGCACCTCGCCGGGGCCGATCGTCAGGTCGACGTTCCGCACGGCGTGGACCACGCCGGTGTCGGTGTGGAAGTCGACGCTCAGGTCCTGGACGTCCAGGAGGGGACCCGCCCCTGTCGTGCCGTTCGTCGTGGCGTTCGCGGTGCGCACGGGGTTCTCCCTCAGCTCGTCTGCTTGCGGGGGTCGAGGGCGTCGCGCAGTCCGTCACCGAGGAGGTTGAAGGACAGGGCGACGACGAGGACGGCCAGGCCGGGGACGGTCGCCACGTGGAACTTCCCCTCCAGGAGCACGGCGGCGCCGTCGGAGGTCATGATCCCCCAGTCCGGCGCCGGCGGGACGATGCCGACGCCGAGGAAGCTGAGGCCGGCGGCCACCACGATCATCAGGCCGCACAGGGTGGTGGCGTAGACCAGCAGCGCCGAGACGACGTTCGGGACGAGCTCGCGCAGCAGCACGTCGCGGGTGGGGGCCCCGGAGGCGCGGGCGGCCTCCACGTAGTCCTTGCCGACCTCCTGCACCGTCGTCGTGTACGCGACGCGGGCCATGTACGGCACGAGCGTGATGCCGATGGCGAGCATGACGTTGCCCAGGCCCGCGCCGAGGACGGCGGCCAGCGCGATCGCCAGCAGCACCAGGGGGAAGGCGAACAGGACGTCGAGCAGGCGCATGATGACCTCCCCCGTGCGGCCCCGGGTGTAGCCGGCCACGAGGCCGGTCGCCAGGGCGAGGGGGAAGACGACCAGCACGGGGACGACGGCCACCAGCAGCGAGTAGCGCCCGCCGTGCAGCAGCCGGGACAGCACGTCGCGCCCCTGACCGTCCAGGCCGAGGGGGTGACCGGGCGTCCCGATGCCCTGCAGCCGCAGGGAGGAGTCCCCCTCGGTGGGGCTGTACGGGCTGAGCAGCGGAGCGAGCACGGACGCCAGCGCCACCAGGAGCAGGACCGCGAGGGCCGCGACGGCGACCCGGTCGCGGCAGAACGCCCGGACCGCGAGCCGCGCGCGCGAGGGGCGGCGCGGGCTGCGGCGGTCCCGCTGGCGGGGCACGCGCACCCCGTCCTCCCCGGCCGCGGCCGGCGCCGCGGCGTCCGCCCCGGCGGTCCCCGTCGTGGTGCGGTTCACGCGGTCACCGCCCGGCGCGAGCGCGGGTCGAGCAGCCCCACCACGACGTCCGCGAGGAGGTTGACCAGCACGAAGGCCAGCGCCACGAACAGCGTGCCGGCCTGCACGACCGGCAGGTCCCGCTGCGTGATGGACGTGTACAGCTGCTGGCCGAGACCCGGCCACCCGAAGACCACTTCCACGAAGATCACCCCACCCAGCAGGTAGCCGACCTGCAGGCCGACGACGTTGACGATGGGCGGCAGGGCGTTGCGCAGCCCGTGCCGCCACAGGATCGAGCGCTCCGACAGGCCCGAGGCGCGCAGCGTGCGCACCCAGTCCTGCTGCAGGACGTCGACGAAGACGCTGCGCGACATCCGGGCGATGACGGCCAGCGGGACGAGGGCCGCCGTGACCGCCGGCAGCACCAGGTGCGCCAGCAGGTCCGGCAGCCCCCCCGGGTTGCGGGTGTTGTACATGCCCGACGTCGGCAGGACCCCCAGGCTCAGGGCGAACACCCCGATGAGGACGAGGCCGAACCAGTAGACCGGCACGCTGGCCCCGGCGAGCGTCACGAACATCGCGACCCGGTCGAACACGCCGTACTGGTGGCGGGCGGCCAGCACCCCGAGCGGGACGCCGACCAGCACGCACAGCAGGAGCGCGGCGCCGGTGAGCACCAGGGTGTTCTCCAGCCGCGGCAGCAGCAGCGTCGAGACGTCCTGCTGGACGGTCAGCGAGCGGCCGAAGTCGCCCTGCACGAGCCCGCCGAGGTAGTCCAGGAACTGCACCGGCAGCGGCCGGTCCAGGCCCAGCTCGGCGCGGACGGCCGCCACGGACTCGGCCGTGGCCCCGGCGCCCAGCACGGCGCGGGCCGGGTCGCCGGGCACCAGCTGCAGCAGCAGGAAGACGACGAGGCTGACCCCCAGCAGGACGAGCAGGGTCGAGGCCAGCCTGCGCAGGACCGCCCTCACGACGTCTCCGCCAGCCGCACCGAGCGCAGGTCGTACCACTCCTCGCTCGCCGAGACGAAACCCTCGACGTAGCCGGCCAGGACGTAGGGCGCCTTGTCGTTGACGACGGGCGCGAGGGCCGCGTCCTCGGAGACGATGTCGTTGGCCTGGCGCCACAGCTCGTTGGCCTCTGCCTCGTCCGTCGCGCGGATCGCCCGGTCCATCACGTCGTCGAGCTCGGGGTTGGAGTAGTAGCCGACGTTCGGGCCGTTCGGGGCCTGCAGGGTGCTGGAGGTGACGATGTACAGCCAGTACGGCGTCGTCATGCCCCAGGACATCTGCATCATCCCGGTGCCCGGCTGGGCGCCCTGCGCCCACGTGCCCAGGTAGGAGATCCACTCCTGGGTCGCGATCTCCACCTGGATCCCGACCTCGGCCAGGTTCTGCTGGATGAACTCCGCCATCTGGGCGGGGACGATCTGACCCGAGCCGTCGACCGAGGTGGTCAGCGTCGTGCGGAACCCGTCCGGGAACCCGGCGGTCGCCAGCAGCTCCCGGGCGCGGGCCACGTCGCGGGCGTAGGCGTCCTGGCGCTCGACGTAGGCGTCGTTGGCGGGCGCCTGCACGTCGTAGGCGGGGTTCACCGTGCCGGCCAGCAGGTCCCGGGCCATGCCCTCGCGGTCGATGGCCAGGTTGATCGCCTGGCGGACCTCGCGGACGCCCGTGTACTGGTCCTGCATGTTGAACGACAGGTACCAGACGTGCGGCGGGGTCCCCTCCGAGACCTGGAAGCCCTCGGCGCGCAACGCCTCCACGCTGTCAGGGCTCGGCACGGCGATCATGTCGACGTCCCCGCTGCGCAGGGCCGCCACGCGGGCCGAGGCGTCCGGCAGGGGCCGGAACACGACGCCGTCGAGCTGCGCCGGGCCGCGCCAGTGGTCGTCGTAGCGGGCCAGCTCGACGCGCTCGCCGCGGACCCGCTGCACGAACCGGAACGGGCCGGTGCCGACGGGGTGGTCGGCGACGTCCTCGCCGTGCTCCTCGATCGAGGCCGGGCTCATGATGCAGCACGATCCGTTGCCGCCCTGGGCCAGCAGGCGCAGGAACGGCGAGAACGGCTGGCTCATCGTGACGACCACCGTGGACGGGTCGGTCGCCTCGACACCGGTGACGAAGCTCCACACGAAGTTCGTCTGGCCGGCGGCCTTCGCCGAGTACTGCGGCGCGGTCTCGTCCCACATCCGGCGGATGTTGTAGACGACCGCGTCGGCGTCCAGCGGGGTGCCGTCGTGGAACGTGACGCCCTGCCGGATCGAGAACGTGTAGACGGTGCCGTCGGGCGAGACCTCCCAGCTCTCCGCGAGCCCGGGGACGAGCTCGGGCACCGCGGCCTCGGACGAGGGCGTCGTGAGGTCCTCGTCCACCAGCGGGTCGAACACCTGCTTGTTGATGCGGTACGTCACCCACCCGCCCGCGACCTGCGGGTCGAGGACGTCGGGTTCGGACTCGATGCCGATGACGAGGGTCTGGGCACCCGGTCCCTGCTGGCCGGAGGCACCGCCGCCGCAGGCGGCGAGGGCCGAGACGGTCGCAGCGCCGAGACCGCCGGCGAGGACGCGCCGGCGTCCTACGGGAGTGGTGGGGAGTGCTGTCGGGATCGACACGGGGGGCGCTCCTCGGAGTGGTTCCGTCGGGGTGGGCGCCACCGTAGGCAGCGGTGCGGCGCGGGCTGAATACGTCGCCTGACGTATTTCCCGGCGCGCGCCGGCACCGGTCCCGCGGATACGTCAGGTGACCGATTCCGCTGCCGCGCCGGGCTGCCTAACGTCCCCGGCACCACCCGGACCGACCCGTGGGAGAGAGCATGAGCAGAGCACTGGACGCCGCGACCTTCAGCGGCCTGGAGGCCCTGACCGGGCTGGGGATGCCGCCGGAACGGGCCGCCGCGGCCCTGGCCGCCTACAACGGGGTGCTCGGGACGCTCGCCGGCCTCGACGGCGTGCCGTTCGGCGACACCCCGCCCGCCGCCGCCTTCAACGCCTCCTGGGAGTGAGCGTGGAACCCTACGAGCTGACCCTGTCCGACGCGGCCGCGGCGATCGCCGCCCGCGAGCTGTCCCCCGTCGAGCTGACCGACTCCGTGCTGGCGCGCATCGACAGCGTCGAGGCCGACATCACCGCCTTCGTCACGGTGACCGAGGACCGGGCGCGCGCGGCGGCCGCCGCCGCCGAGGCCGAGATCGCCGCGAGCGGCCCGCGCGGGCCCCTGCACGGCATCCCCGTGGCGCTGAAGGACCTGTACGACACCGCCGGCGTCCTGACGACGTCGAGCTCGCGGGTGCGGGCCGACCACGTCCCGAACACCGACTCCGCGGTGGCCGAGCGCTTCGCCGCGGCCGGCGCCGTCACGGTGGGCAAGACCCACACGCACGAGTTCGCCTACGGCGCGACCACCCCCACGACCCGCAACCCCTGGGACACGACGCGCGTGCCCGGCGGTTCCTCCGGGGGTTCCGGGGCGGCCGTCGCCGCGGGCGAGTGCATGGTCGGCATGGGCAGCGACACCGGCGGGTCCATCCGCATCCCCGCGGCCGTGTGCGGGGTCGTCGGCCTGAAGCCCACCTACGGGCGGGTCTCGCGCCGCGGCGTGGCGTCGCTGTCCTGGAGCCTGGACCACGTCGGCCCGCTGACGCGGACCGTGCGCGACGCGGCGATCACCCTCAACGCGATCGCCGGGTACGACCGGGCCGACCCGGGGTCGGCCGACGTGCCCGTCCCCGACTTCACCGCCCTCATCGGCCGGGACGTCACCGGGCTGCGGGTGGGCGTGCCCACCGACTACTTCACCGAGCGGCTGCAGCCGGAGGTGCAGGCGTCCGTCGCCGCGGCCGTGGCCCGCCTCGGGGAGCTGGGCGCCGAGCTGGTCGAGGTCGAGGTGCCGATGGCCTCGCGGATCGGCGCCGTCGAGTGGGGTCTCATGCTGCCGGAGGCCACCGCCTACCACCAGGAGACGCTGCGCTCCGTGCCCGAGCTGTACACGGAGGAGACCCGGGCGCTGCTGGAGGTCGGGGAGTTCGTGCTGGCCACCGACTACCTCAAGGCGCAGCGGTTGCGGACCCTCGTGCAGGCGGCGTGGAAGGAGCTGTTCTCCACGATCGACGTCCTGGCCGCCCCCACCCTCACCTGCACGGCGACCGTGGCCGGGGAGCCGGAGGTCGTCTGGCCGGACGGCGTGCGCGAGGGCACCACGACCACGTACGTCCGGTTCTCCCAGCCGGCGAACGTGACCGGCCTGCCGTCCATCACCGTGCCGACGGGCTTCGACTCCGCCGGCCTGCCCATCGGCATGCAGGTGATGGGCCGCCCCTTCGAGGAGGACGTGGTGTGCGGCGTGGCCGCGGCCTACGAGGCGGTCTCGGGCTTCGCGGGGCAGCTGGCCCCGCTGCACCGCGAGATGGCCCCGGCCTGACCCTCGCGCGCCCGCCGCGGCCCCCGGGCCGCGGCGGGCGCGCGGGCGGGCGGCGGTGCAGGACGACGCAGGACGACGCAGGACGACGCGGGAGGAGCTGGTGGTGGACGGGACCGGTGCGGACGACGACGTGGAGGCCGAGGTGCGCGAGCTGCTGGCGCAGTGGCTGCCGATGGCCGCCGCGGTGGACGAGCGGCTGGCGGGCGAGCGGTTCCGCGCGGTGGCGCCGGTGACCGCCTTCCCCGCCCCGCCGCGGGCGGGGGGCCCGGCGTGAGCGGCGCGGGCGGCGCGGACGGGCCGGTGGGTCCCGCGGACCTGGTGGACGTGGCCGCGGACATCGCTGCGGGCCGCACCACGTCGCGCGCCGTCGTCGAGGCGTCCCTGGACCGGGCGCGGGAGTGGGCGGGCGCGGGCGCCTTCACGCACGTGTTCGCGCAGGACGCCGTGCGCGCGGCCGAGGGCATGGACCTGCTGCTCGCGGCCGGGCACCGCCTCGGCCCCCTGCACGGGGTCCCCGTGGCCGTCAAGGACAACATCGCCGTCGCCGGCAGGCCGACCGCGGCCGGCAGCGCCGTGCTGGCCGGGGAGGTGCCCGCCGAGGACGCGCCGGTGGTGCGCGCCCTGCGCTCCGCCGGCGCGGTGGTCGTGGGCCACACCGCCATGCACGAGTTCGCCTGGGGCGGCACGTCGGACAACCCGCACACCGGCACCGTCCGCAACCCGTGGGACCTGACCAGGACGCCGGCCGGTTCCAGCGGCGGCTCGGGCGTCGCCGTCGCGGTGGGCGCCTGCTGGGCGGCGCTGGGCACCGACACGGGTGGTTCGATCCGGCTGCCCAGCGCCGTCAACGGCGTCACCGGGCTGCGCCCCACCACCGGCAGCATCGCCGTCGACGGGATCGTGCCGCTGGCGTGGAGCATGGACACCGTCGGCCCGATGGCCCGCTCGGCCCGCGACTGCGCGGTGCTGACGGCGGTCCTGACCGGCTCGGCGCCGTCGGCCCGCCTGCACGACGGTGTCGACGGGCTGCGGCTGGGCGTGGTGGACGGCTACTCGCTGGAGCACGTGCAGGCGCCCGTGGCCGCGGGGGTGACCGGGTTGCTGGACGCGCTGCGCGGCCTGGGCGCCCTGGTGCGCGCGGTGGGGCTGCCGGACGTCGAGGGCAACCTGTCGGCGCAGCTGACGGTGGAGGCGGCCGAGCCCAGCGCCTACCACCACCGCTGGCTGCGGGAGCGGCCCGGCGACTACGGGCGGGACGTGCGCGTGCTGCTGGAGGCCGGCGCGCGCCTGCCGGCCACCAGCTACCTGCAGGCCCAGCGCTACCGAGCGGTCCTGCGCGAGCAGCTGCTGCGCGCTCTCGAGGACGTCGACGTCGTCGTGACCCCCACCCTGCCGTTCACCGCCACCCCCGTCGGGGCCACGCACGTGGAGGTCGAGCCGGGCCGTCCCGAACCGCTGCTCGGGGCCTTCATGCGGTTCACGGGCCTGCCGTCCCTGACGGGGGCGCCCGCCCTGTCGGTGCCCTGCGGGACCGACGCGGACGGGCTGCCGGTCGGGGCGCAGCTCATCGCCCGCCCCGGCGGGGAGGACGTCCTGTTCCGCACCGCGGCGGCGTTCCAGGCCGTCACCGGGCACCACCTGCGGCGGCCGGCGCTCCCGGCGGCGGTGCCGGTACCGGCCTGAGCGGGTGCGGCGCCGGACGAGCGGTCCGCCTCGTCCGGCGTCCGCTCAGCCGGTCGCCGCGGCCCGAGCGCGCAGCCAGCCGGTGACCAGCGCGGTCACCTCGTCGCGGTTCGTCTCGTTGAGCACCTCGTGCCGGGCGCCGGGCAGCAGCTCCAGCGTCACGTCCCGCAGCCCGGCGGCGCGGTAGCGCCCGGCCAGGCGCTCCAGCAGCTGCCCGCCGGCGCCGCCGACGGGGTCCTCGGTGCCGCTGACGAGGAGGACCGGCAGGTCGGGGCGGATCCGCGCCAGGCGCTCGGGGTCGGCGGTGGCGGCCGCGGTGGCCAGCGCTCCGGCGAGGATCGCCTCGTCGGTGGCGAACCCGCACAGCGGGTCGGCGACGTAGGCGTCCACCTCGGCCGGGTCGCGGCTGAGCCACTCGAAACCGGTGCGGTGCTCGAACGGGGCGTTGAACGCCGCCAGGCCCGGCTGGTCCGGCGGCAGGGAGCGCACGACGTCGACGAGGCCGTCCAGGGCGGTGGAGCCGCTGAGGACGACGCCGTCCCACAGGTCCGACCGCTCCAGCAGCACGTTCTGCGCGCCCATCGACCCCAGGGAGTGCGCGAGCAGGAACACGGGCAGGCCGGGGTGCTGCTCGCGCAGCAGCTCGGCGAGGCGCGCGACGTCGGCGGTGAACCCCTCGAACCCGGCGGCGCCGAAGGAGCCGAGCGGGACGCCGGGACCGGTGGAGGCGCCGTGGCCGCGGTGGTCGGCGGCCACCACGACGAACCCGGCGGCGTTGAGCGCTGCCGCCGCGCGGGCGTAGCGGCGGGCGTGCTCGGCCAGGCCGTGCGCGACCTGCACGACGCCCAGCGGCTGGCCGGGCACGTCGGCCCAGCGGTGGACGGCGATGGCGAGGCCGTCCGCGGGGGACGGGAAGGAGTCGACGACGGCGTCGGCGGTCACGGTGCCTCCGGTGCGCGGGGGGCTCGTCGGTGAGCCCCGGGGACGTGGGGGCGCCAGTGTGCCCGGCACGGGCCGCCGGCGTGCGACGGCCCCGCACCCGGAGACCGGGTGCGGGGCCGTCGCGGACGTCCGGGGCGGTCGGTCAGCGGGCGGCGGCCCGCTTGTACTGCCGCGTGGCGAGCGGCACGAACACCGCGAGGACCAGCAGGATCCACAGCAGCGTGTACAGCTCGGCGTTCTGCAGCGACCAGCTGCCCAGTTCCGTGCCCGGTGGCACGTTGCCGAACCGCTCGCGCGCGGCCTGCACCAGCGTGGACACCGGGTTCCACTGCGCGACCACCTTCAGCGGGCCGGGGAACGTCTCCAGCGGCACGAACGCGTTGGTGATGAACGTCAGCGGGAAGATGGTGAGGAACGTCAGGTTGTTGAACGCCTCGGGCGTGCGGATGAGCAGGCCCAGCAGGCCCATCACCCACGAGACCGCGTACGCGAACAGCAGCAGCAGCGCGAAACCGACGAGCGCGTCCAGGAACGAGGTGCGGATCCGCCAGCCGATGACCAGGCCCGTCAGCGACATGATGACGATGACGATGACGTTGAGGATGACGTCGGAAGCGGTGCGCCCCACCAGGACCGCCGACTGCGTCATGGGCAGCGAGCGGAACCGCTCGATGATGCCCTTCTGCATGTCGTCGGCGATCCCGGCGCCGGTGACGGTGGCGCCGAAGATGACGGTCTGGGCGAAGATGCCCGGCACGAGGAACTCGCGGTAGTCGGCCGCCGAGCCGCCACCGGGGGTGCCGATCGCGCCGCCGAAGACGTAGCCGAACAGCAGGATGAACATGATCGGCGAGATGAGGGTGCCGACCAGCAGGTCGGGGATCCTCGTGATCTTCAGGATGTTCCGCTTGGCGATCACCGAGCTGTCGTTGACCACCGTGGCCAGGCCGTTCACGAGCGCACCCCCTCCTCCCTCGTCGAGGCCTTCCGCGAGGCCTTCTGCGACGCCTCCTCCGAGGCCGGCTGGTCGTCCTCACCGGCCACCTCCTCGGCGGGCTTGCCGGTCAGCGTGAGGAACACGTCGTCCAGCGTCGGGCGGCGCAGGCCGGCGTCCAGCGGGACCGTGCCCACCTCCTCCAGCCGGCGCAGGACGTCCACGAGCACGCGCGTGCCCGCGGTCACCGGCGCGGTCAGGCGCCGCGCCCGGCGCTCCACCTGCAGCTCGCCCACCGCGACCTCGCGCAGCACGCCGGCGGCGACGTCCACCTCGGCGTCGGTGGCGACGACCACCTCCACCCGCTGCCCGCCCACGTCGGTCTTGAGCTCGTCGGCGGTGCCGCGGGCGATGATCCGCCCGTGGTCGATGACGACGATGTCGTCGGCGAGGCGCTCGGCCTCCTCCAGGTACTGCGTCGTCAGCAGCAGCGTCGTGCCGTCCGCGACCATGCCCGTCAGCAGGTCCCACATGTCGTTGCGGCTGCGCGGGTCCAGGCCCGTCGTCGGCTCGTCCAGGAACAGCACCGGCGGCTGCGCGACGAGCGCCCCGGCCAGGTCGAGCCGGCGGCGCATGCCGCCGGAGTACGTCTTGGCGACCCGCTTGGCCGCGTCGGTCAGCCGGAACTGCTCCAGCAGCTCCCACGCGCGCTCGCGCGAGCGCCGCCGCCCCAGGTGGTAGAGGCGCCCGACCATGTCGAGGTTCTCGAACCCGGTGAGGTTCTCGTCGACGGCCGCGTACTGCCCGGACAGCCCGATCCGCTCCCGGGCCGCGCGCGGGTCGGCGACCACGTCGACGCCCGCGACCTCGACGGTGCCCTCGTCGGGCACCAGGAGCGTCGTCAGCATCCGCACCGTGGTCGTCTTGCCCGCCCCGTTCGGCCCGAGCAGCGCCAGGACGGTGCCGGTGGGCACCTCCAGGTCCACGCCCGCGACCGCCGTGACCTCTCCGTACCGCTTGACCAGTCCCCTCGCGAGGACCGCGTGGTCCCCCGTCCGCTCCGCCATGCCCCCGACCCTAGGGAGGGGGGCCGACACTCCGCTCCCCCGTTGTCGCGCCGTTCTCGACCGCTGCTCCCGCTCGCGCTGCTGCGCCGTGTCCTCCACGCCCTCCTGGACCGCCGCGGGCGGCCGGACTCATCGGTGCCGGCGCGGGTGCCGGTCGGGAGACTGGGGCTCAGTCCTCGGTGCTGCGCAGGACGCCCATCACCGCCAGCTCGTCCTCCAGCGGCGGCCCCTCGTGCACGCAGGCCCGCAGGCCCGCCAGCAGCGCCCCGGCGTCCAGGCCGGCGCCGATGAGCACCAGCTCGCTGCGCCGCGGGTCACCGTCCGGCCACGCGGTCCGCTCGAAGCGGACGGCCGCGCCGACGGTGTGCAGGACGAACCGCTGCTCGTGCCCGCGGACGGCGAAGCGCAGCACCCCCTTGACCCGGAAGACCCCGGGCGGGCGCGCGTCCAGCCAGGCGACGAGCGCCCGCGGGTCCAGCGGCTCCTCGCTGCGGAAGGACACGCTCTCGTACAGGGCGTGCAGGTGGTCGTCGTGGCCGCCGTCCTCGTCCAGCGCCTCGCCGAGGGCGAGCTGGCGCTGCGCGGGCGGGCGCTCGTCGAACAGCAGCCGCGGGTCGACGCGGCCGCGGGCGGCGGGCACCACGGGCGCCCACCGGTTCAGCTCCCGGCAGCGGGCCGCGACCCGGCGGGCGGCCGCCCCGTCGACGAGGTCGGTCTTGCTCAGCAGCACGACGTCGGCGGCCGCGACGTGGTCGGCCAGGCGCGGGTGCCGCAGCAGCGCCGCCTCGAACTCCACCGCGTCGACCACCACGACCAGGCCGCCGTACTCCACCCCCGGCACCCCGCAGGTCAGGACCCGGCGCACCATCTGCCCCGGCTCGGCGACGCCGCTGGCCTCCACGACGACGGCGTCCAGGCCGTCGCCGTCGCGCCGGCCCTGCTCCAGCAGCCGCCCCAGCAGCTCCTCCACGCTGCCGTCGTCGGTGGAGCAGCACAGGCAGCCGTTCTCCAGCGAGACGGTGCTGCCGGCCTGCCCGGCGACCAGCAGCGCGTCCACCCCGACGGCCCCGAAGTCGTTGACGAGGACCCCCAGCCGCACGTCGGCGGCCGAGCGCAGCAGCTGGTTGAGCACGGTGGTCTTCCCCGCGCCGAGGAAGCCCGCGAGCACGACGACGGGGACGGGTGCAGCAGGCACGCCCCCAGGGTGCAGCAGCCGCGACCCGCCCGCGCCCGGGGGCCGTAGGGTCGCGCGCGTGGACACCGCAGCAGCCCGCGACCTGCCCGACGACCTGCGGCGGCGCGCCGAGGCGTGGATCGACGACGACCCCGACGAGCGCGACCGCGCCGAGCTGCGGGGCGTCCTGGACGCGGCCGCGCGCGGCGACGCGGCGGCCGTCGCGGACCTGGCGGACCGCTTCTCCGCGCCGCTGGAGTTCGGCACCGCGGGGCTGCGCGGGGCGCTGGGCGCCGGCGAGCACCGGATGAACCGGGCGGTCGTGCAGCGCGCGGCCGCGGGGCTGGGCGCCTGGCTGGTGCAGCGCGCCGAGCGGCCGCGGGTGGTCGTGGGCCTGGACGCCCGGCACCGCTCGCGCGACTTCGCCGACGACTCCGCGGCCGTGCTGACCGCCGCGGGCTGCGAGGTGCTGCTGCTGCCCCGGCCGCTGCCCACGCCCGTCCTGGCGTTCGCGGTGCGGCACCTGGGCGCGGACGCCGGTGTCATGGTCACCGCCAGCCACAACCCGCCGCAGGACAACGGCTACAAGGTGTACCTGGGCGGGCGGGTCGCGCCCGAGGAGGGCCGCGGCGTGCAGATCGTCCCGCCGGCCGACGCGGAGATCGCCGCGCGCATCGCCGCCGTCCGGCACGTGCGCGACGTGCCGCGCGCGGCGGGCGGCTGGCGGGTGCTGGGCGAGGACGTCGTCGAGGACTACCTGGCGGCCGTCGTCGCGGCCGGGGAGCGGCTGGTGCCCGACGTGCCCGACGTGCCCGCCGGGGGCCGGGGGCCGCGCGTCGTCGTCACCGCCCTGCACGGCGTCGGGTCGCCGGTGCTGCGCGAGGCGCTGCGCCGCAGCGGGACCACCGACGTGCACGAGGTCGCCGAGCAGTCCGAGCCCGACCCGGACTTCCCCACGGTCGCGTTCCCCAACCCCGAGGAGCCCGGGGCGCTGGACCGCGCGCTGGCGCTGGCCGCGCAGGTGGACGCCGACCTCGTGCTGGCCGTCGATCCCGACGCGGACCGCTGCTGCGTGGCGGTGCCCGGCGGGGGGACCGGCGGAGGGGCCTGGCGCGCGCTCAGCGGCGACGAGCTGGGCTGGGTGCTGGGCGAGCGGCTGGCCCGCCCGGGCGGCGTGCTGGCGTGCTCGGTGGTCAGCTCCGGGATGCTGGCGCGCATCGCCGCCGCGCACGGCGCGACGTTCTCCCCGGCCCTGACGGGGTTCAAGTGGATCGCGCGCGTGCCGGGGCTGGACTTCGGCTACGAGGAGGCCATCGGCTACTGCGTGGCCCCGGACGTGGTGCGCGACAAGGACGGGATCTCCACCGCGCTCGTCGTGGCCCGGCTGGCCGCGCGCGCCCGGGCAGCCGGCGGCGCGCTGGCCGACGTGCTGGACGAGCTGGCGCTCGCGCACGGCGTGCACGCCACGGCGCCGGTGACGGTGCGGGTGGACGACCTCTCGCTCATCGGCCGGGCGATGGCGCGGCTGCGGGCGCAGCCGCCGGCGTCGCTGGCCGGCTCGCCGGTGACGGGCGTGGAGGACCTCACCGCGGGCGTGGACGGCCTGCCGCCGACGGACGGGGTGCGCTGGCGCACGGCCGACGGCACCCGCGTCGTGGTGCGCCCCAGCGGGACCGAGCCGAAGCTCAAGGCGTACTGCGAGGTCGTCGAGCCGGTGCCCGGCGGGGCCGCGGACCTGGCCGCGGCGCGCGCCGCGGCCGCCGGGCGCCTGGAGGCCGTGCGCGCCGACGTGCGCGCCGCCACCGGCCTCGCCTGACCCCTCCGCCCCTCGGTCCCCCTCCCCCGGGGGGGGGGGGGGGGGGGGGGGGGGGGGGGGGGGGGGGTGGGGGGGGGGGGGGGGGGGGGGGGGGGGGGGGGGGGGG
>NZ_JBEUEI010000032.1:0-44465 GCF_041020755.1 Kineococcus terrestris
GGGGGTGAGCACGCCCCACGTGCCCGCCGGGGTGGGGGGGGGGCGGGGGTGGTGGGCCCGGGGGCGGGGGGGGCCCGCCCCCCCCCCCCCCCCCGCCGGCCGCTCCTGCCCGGGCGCCGGCGCAGCCGCCCCGACCGGCGCCGGCTCGACCGCCCCGGGGACGTCGCTGGCACCGCTCAGCGGGCCCGTCTCGTCGGGATCGGGGACCAGCTGGCTGCGCAGGTAGCGCAGCGTCACCGTGATGATGGCGATGACCGGGACGGCCAGGAAGGCCCCGACGATCCCGAAGAGCGTGCCGCCGATCGTGACGGAGCTGAGGACCACCACGGGGTGCAGGGCGAGCGTCCTGCCGACGAGGAACGGCTGCAGGACGTTGCTCTCCAGCTGCTGCACGAGCAGCACGATGCCCAGCACGATGAGCGCCTGGACCCAGCCGAGCGTCACGAGGGCGATGAGCACGGCGAGGATGCCGGTGACGATCGCCCCGACGATGGGGATGAACCCGGCGAAGAAGATGAGCACGGCCAGCGGCAGCCACAGCGGCACGCCGACGATGAGCAGGCCGAGCCCGATGAAGACGGCGTCGACGAGGGCGACGGCCGCCTGGGACATGATGTAGCCGCGCAGGGTCTCCCACAGGCGGCCGCCGAGCTGCTCGGCGTGCTTGTGCGTGCCGGCGTCGAGCCAGCGGCGCGACCACGGCAGCATCTTGTCGCCGCCGGAGAGCACGAAGAAGGTCAGCACCAGCGCCAGGACGGCGGTGATGATCCCGGACCCGATGCTGGCCCCGACGGTGCTGACCCCGCCCACGACGGTCAGCGCGATGTTCTGCGCGTTGTTCTGCAGCTCGGTGATGCCCTGGTCGACGAGGTTCCCGATCTCGTCGTTGGCCAGGTTCAGGGGCGGGCCGGTGATGAACCCCTGCAGGCTGTCCAGGCCCGCGATGGCCGAGTCGGCGATCTCCTCGGTCTGCCCGGCGATGTTCGGGATGAGCGCGGCGAAGAGCCCGCCGACCGCCACGAGCAGGGCGAGCAGGGCCACGAGGGCGGCCAGGGCCCGCGGCAGGACCGCCCGCAGCACGTGGGCCAGCGGCCACAGCACGGCGGACAGCAGCAGGGCCAGCACCAGGGGCAGGATCAGCGACCACCCGCGGGCCAGCAGCCAGATCAGCGCGGCGACGGCCACGCCCAGGATCAGCAGCCGCAGGGCCCAGCGGGAGGCCTCCGTGATGCCCCGGCCGAGGACGGCCCCGGCGTTGACGTGCTGGGGCAGCGGCTGCTCCGGGGGCTGGTGCGGCCGCTCGGTGCCCTCCTCGTGGACCTCGCGCTGCCTGGCCGCGCGGATCCGGCTCAGGCGCGCCTGCTGCTCGGCGAACGGACGGCGGCGCAGGCGGCCTCCGGGTGGTGGTTCGGGGGAACGGACGTCCTCCGCTCGCTCGCTCACGGGTGGTTCGGGCTGGTCGCTCACGCGGGGATGCTGTCAGCAACGATCCGTGGCGGCTATCCAGAACCCCACCGCGCATGCGCCCGGCACCGACCGGCGGGGGCCCGCGCCGCCGCCGGAGCCCGGTCGGCGCGCCCTCCCGGAGCGGTCAGTGCCCGCGGTCCAGCCACTCCTGCAGGTGCGGGGCCTCGTCGCCGATCGTGGTGCTCTCGCCGTGGCCGGTGAGCACGCGGGTCTCCGGCGGCAGGACGAGCAGCACGTCGCGGATCGAGGCGGTGATCGTCTCGAAGCTGGAGAAGGAGCGGCCCGTGGCGCCGGGCCCGCCGGCGAACAGGGTGTCGCCGGTGAAGACCGTCCCCAGCTGCGGCGCGTAGACGCACACCGAGCCGGGTGTGTGGCCGGGGGTGTGCAGGACGTGCAGGTCCGTGCCGGCGACGGTGACGACCTCGCCGTGCGACAGGTCGGTCGTCGCCGCGCCGTCCGGGTGGGTCAGCCGCCACACCTCGCGGTCGGCCGGGTGCAGCAGGACGGGCACCGGGTGCCCCGGAGCGGAGAACCGCTGCGCCAGCTCCGGGGCGCGCCGGACGTGGTCGTCGTGGGCGTGGGTGGCCAGCACCGCCAGCAGGCGCCGCCCGCCGACGACGGCGGCGATCGCGTCCACGTCGTGCGGGGCGTCCAGGACGACGCACTCGCGGTCGTCGCCGACGACCCAGACGTTGTTGTCGACGTCGAACGTCTGCCCGTCGAGGCTGAAGGTGCCGGAGGTGACCAGGTGGTCGACGCGCGCGCTCACAGCACGACCACCGAGCGCAGCACCTCGCCGCGGCCCATGGTCGCGAACGCCTCCTCGACGTCGCCCTGGCCGATGCGCTCGGTGACGAAGGCGTCCAGCGGCAGGCGGCCGGCGGCGTGCAGCTCCAGCAGCGCGGGGAAGTCGCGCTCGGGCAGGCAGTCGCCGTACCAGGAGCTCTTCAGCGCCCCGCCGCGGCCGAAGACGTCCAGCAGCGGCACCTGCAGCTGCATCTGCGGCGTGGGGACGCCGACGAGGACGACGGTGCCGGCCAGGTCACGGGCGTAGAACGCCTGCCGCCAGGTCTCCGGGCGCCCGACGGCGTCGATGACGACGTCGGCGCCGAAGGAGTCGGTCAGCTCCCGCACCGCGGCCACGACGCCGTCCTCGTCCAGACCGCGCGAGTTCACGGTGTGGGTGGCGCCCAGCTGCCGGGCCCACGCCAGCTTGCGGTCGTCGAGGTCGACGGCGACGACGCGGCGGGCACCGGCCAGGACGGCCCCGGCCACGGCGGCGCAGCCGACCCCGCCGCAGCCGATGACGGCGACGGTGTCGCCGCGCTGCACGGGGGCGGTGTTCACGGCGGCGCCGATGCCGGCCATGACGCCGCAGCCCAGCAGCCCGGCCACGGCCGGGTCCCAGCTGTCCCCGAGCACGGACGTGTCGATCCTCGTCGCCTGCCCGGCGGCGACGAGCGTCTTGGGCTGGAACGCGCCGATGCCCAGCGCGGGCGACAGGGGCGTGCCGTCGGTCAGCGTCATCGGCTGGGAGGCGTTGTGGGTGGCGAAGCAGTACTGGGGCCGCCCGCGCTTGCAGGCGCGGCACTGCCCGCACACGGCGCGCCAGTTGAGCACGACCGGGTCGCCGACGGCGACGGTGCTCACGCCCTCGCCGACGGCGGCCACCGTGCCGGCGGCCTCGTGGCCCAGCAGGAACGGGTAGTCGTCGCTGATGCCGCCCTCGCGGTAGTGCAGGTCGGTGTGGCAGACGCCGCACGCGGCGACGTCGACGACGACCTCGCCGGCGCCCGGGTCGGGCACGACGACGTCGACGGTCTCGACGGGCGCGCCCTGGGCGCGCGAGATCACTCCGGGGACGGTCCAGGCCATGGCCCGACCCTAGCCGCGGGGCCCGCGCCGCCGCCGTCCGGCGCGGTGGTGCGGGCGGTGGCGCGGGCGGTGGGCGCGGCGGCCGCCGGTAGCCTGATCCGGTGACCCTCCACCTGTACGACAGCGCCACCGGCGCGGTGCGCGAGTTCGTGCCCCGCGTGCCCGGACGGGTGGGCGTGTACGTGTGCGGGGCCACGCCGCAGGGGTCCCCGCACCTGGGCCACGCGCGCGCGCAGGTCGTCTTCGACGTGCTGCGCCGCTGGCTGACCGCGGGCGGGCTGGACGTCACGCTGGTGCGCAACGTCACCGACGTCGACGACAAGATCCTGGCGAAGGCGCGCGAGGCGGGCGTGGAGTGGTGGGCGCACGCCTACCGCTACGAGCGCGAGTTCAGCGCCGCCTACGACGCGCTGGGCGTGCTGCCGCCGACGGTGGAGCCGCGCGCGACCGGCCACGTGCCGGAGATGGTCGAGCTGATCGGCCGCCTCGTCGAGCGCGGCCACGCCTACCCCGCGCCGGACGGCTCCGGCGACGTCTACTTCGACGTCCGCTCCTGGCCGGAGTACGGCAGCCTGACCCGCCAGCGGCTGGAGGACCTCGCGCCGGCGGCGGACGCCGACCCGCGCGGCAAGCGCGACCCGCGCGACTTCGCCCTGTGGAAGGGCGCCAAGGCGGACGAGCCGGCCAGCGCCTCGTGGGACACCCCGTGGGGTCGCGGCCGCCCCGGCTGGCACGTGGAGTGCTCGGCGATGGCCGGTCGCTACCTGGGCCCGGAGTTCGACGTGCACGGCGGCGGGCTGGACCTGCGCTTCCCGCACCACGAGAACGAGCAGGCGCAGTCGCGCGCGGCCGGCGACGGGTTCGCCCGGTACTGGCTGCACAACCACTTCGTGACGATGGCCGGCGAGAAGATGAGCAAGTCCCTGGGCAACGTCCTGGGGATCCCGCACCTGCTGCGCTCGCACCGGGCGGTCGTGCTGCGCTACTACCTCGTCGCCGCGCACTACCGCACGGCGCTGGAGTTCTCGGACTCCTCGCTGGCCGAGGCCGACGCGGCGTACGGGCGGCTGGAGGGGTTCGTGCGCCGCGCCGCCGAGCGCCTGGGACCCGGGGCGCCGGCGTCCGCGGCGGAGCTGCCCCCGGGTTTCGCGGAGGCGCTGGACGACGACCTCGGCACGCCCGCGGCGGTCGCCTCCCTGCACGAGGCGGTCCGCCGCGGCAACCAGGCGCTGGCCGCCGGGGCGCCGGACGCGGAGCTGGCGCCGGCCCTGGCGCGGGTGCGGGCGGGGCTGGCGGTGCTGGGCCTGGACCCGCTCGCCGAGCCGTGGGCGTCGCAGGAGACCGGCTCGGGCGCCGAGCGCCGCGCGCTGGACGCGCTCGTCGGGGCGCGGCTGGACGAGCGCGCGGCCGCCCGCGCGGCGCGCGACTTCGCGACGGCCGACGCCGTGCGCGACGGCCTGGAGGCGGCGGGGATCGTCGTCGAGGACACGCCCACCGGTGCGCGGTGGTCGCTGGAGGGTGGGCAGTAGCAGTGGCAGGCAACTCGAAGCGCCGCGGCGCGGTGAGCAAGGGCAAGAAGGGCCCCACGAGCGGCACCGGGGGCAAGAACCGGCGCTCGCTGGAGGGCCGGGGGCCGACGCCGAAGGCGACGGAGCGCACCGGCCACCCGGCCGCCGCGCGCGCCGCGCGCGCCGCGCACCGGGCGGCGACGACGAACCGCCCCGCGGGCACCGCGCCGGCCCGGCGCACCCGCTCCTCGCAGGGCGACACCGAGTGGATCGCCGGGCGCAACTCCCTCGTGGAGGCCCTGCGGGCCGGCCTGCCGATCACGGCGGTGTACGTCGCCAGCCGGATCGACTCCGACGAGCGCGTCAAGGAGGTGCTGTCGGCCGCCGGTGACCGCGGCATCCCGCTGCTGGAGGCCTCGCGCGCCGACCTGGACCGCTTCACCGACGGCGCCGTGCACCAGGGCCTGGCCGCGACGGTGCCGCCGTACAAGTACGCGCACCCGCAGGACCTGCTGGAGCGGGCGACCGGCTGGGGGGTGCCGCCGCTGGTGGTCGCGCTGGACGGGGTGACCGACCCGCGCAACCTGGGCGCGGTGGTGCGCTCGGCGGCCGCGTTCGGCGCGCACGGCGTCGTGGTGCCCGAGCGCCGCGCGGCGGGCATGACGGCCTCGGCGTGGAAGACGTCGGCGGGCGCGGCGGCCCGCGTGCCGGTGGCGCGCGCGACGAACCTCACCCGCACGCTGCAGGAGTACCAGCAGGCCGGGCTGTTCGTCGTCGGCCTGGACGCCGACGGCGACGTGGAGCTGCCGGAGCTGCGGCTGGCGGACGGCCCGCTGGTGGTCGTGGTCGGCGCCGAGGGCGCGGGCCTGTCGCGGCTGGTGCGCGAGACGTGCGACCAGGTGGTCAGCATCCCGATGGCGGCCTCCGTGGAGTCGCTGAACGCCGGGGTGGCCGCGGGCATCGCGCTGTACGAGGTGTCCCGGCACCGCTGAGCCGCTGGCGCGGGTGCCGTCCGAGCAGGGTCCGATCGACGAGGGGGTGCGGGGTGGCTGAGCCCCGCTGGCTGTCCGCGCAGGAGCGGCGGGTGTGGCTGCGCGTCAGCGCGCTCATCGAGCTGCTGCCGGCGGCGCTGGACGCGCAGCTGCAGCGCGACGCGGACCTGACGATGACGGCGTACCTGACGCTGGCGATGCTGTCGGAGGAGCCGGACCGGCGGCTGCGGATGAGCGAGCTGGGCGCCCGCTCCAACGCCAGCCCCTCGCGGATGTCGCACGTCGTGGCGCGCCTGGAGCGCGACGGCTACGTGCGCCGCGAGCGCAGCCGCGAGGACGGGCGCGGGCAGGTCGCCGTGCTCACCGACGCCGGCTGGGACAAGGTCGTCGCGACGGCGCCCGGGCACGTGGAGCGCGTGCGGGAGCTGGTGTTCGACCCGCTGGAGGGCGTCGACGTCGAGCAGCTGGACCGCGCCGCGCGCCGGCTGCTGGAGGTCCTGGACCCGTGCTCCCGGTTCGCGGCGACGGCGATGGCCCGCGACATGGACGGCCCGGAGGACGCTGCCGGGTCCCGCGACGAGGACGGGGCCCCCTCCGCCTGAGCGGTGGGAGCCCCGTCACGGGCGGCGCCGTCCTCAGACGCCGCCCTCAGACGTGGTCGCGCCAGCTGTGCTGCGGCTCGTAGCCGAGCAGCCGGCGGGCCTTGTCGATGCTCAGCAGGGTCTCGTGCTCGCCGAGCTCGCGGCGCACCTCGACGTCCGGGTACACCTGCGCCATGAGCTCCGCCGAGGAGCGGCTCATGACGGTGTCGGCGTTGGCGATGACGAACACCTCGACGCCCGGGCCGGTGCGCTGCAGCGAGCGGCGCACGGCCTGCGCGCCGTCGCGGGCGTCGATGTAGCCCCACAGGTTCCACCTGCGCAGGTGCGGGTCGGCGTCGAAGGAGGGGAAGGCCGCGTAGTCCTCCACGTGCATGACGTTGGAGAAGCGCAGGCCCGTCATCGTCAGCTCCGGCTGCCACCGGCAGAAGTGGTGCGCCATCTCCTCCTCGAGCGCCTTGACGAGGGAGTAGGTGGACTCGGGGCGGACCCGGTACTCCTCGTCCAGCGGCGCGTACGGCGGGGGAGCGCTGTCGAAGGGCAGGCCGAGCAGCGTCTCGCTGGAGGCCCACACCACGTTCCGCACCCCCGCGGCGCGGGCGGCGTCGAAGACGTTCCAGGTGGCCGCGGAGTTGTTGCGGAACGTGGCGGAGTTGCTCGTCAGCCCGGGGGCGGGGACCGCCGCCAGGTGCACGACGCCGTCGAAGGGGCCGGGCCGCTCGTCGGTGCGCCCGGCGATCGCCTCGACCACCTGCCCGTGGTCGGTGAGGTCGATCCGCGCGAACTGCGCGTCGTCGTCCTCGCGCAGCGTCGACGGTCGCACCTGGTCGAGCGCGAGCACCGACCACCCGTGGTCGAGCAGGTCGCGCAGCACGACGCGGCCCAGCTTGCCCGCGGCGCCGGTCAGCGCGACGCGGGGCTTGGTCTGGTCGGTCAAGGGTTCTCCTCGGGCAGGGGGTCAGTCGTCCGCGACGACGCGGATGGCCTGGGTGTCGACGCCGAGCACGGCGCGCTCGTCGGGTTTGCCCGGCAGGACGGCCTCGACGTAGGAGTGCACGGCCTCGTCGAGGCCGACGTCGCGCCCGGCGCGCTCGGACAGGTACCAGCGGTGCTCGAGCACCTCGTGGAACAGCTCGGGGCCCTCCAGCTTGCCGCGCAGCTCGCGCGGCACGGCCCGCTGCACGGGCTCGAAGACCTCGCCCATCCAGTCGTGGGCGACGATCTCCTCGTCCTCGTTCTGCCGGTCGGCGGCGGCCATGTAGGAGTCGAGGTCGTTGAGCAGGCGGCGGGCCTGGTTCTCCTCGGCGTCCAGGCCGGTCAGGCGCAGCAGGCGGCGGGAGTGGTGGCCGGCGTCGACGACCTTGGGCTCGATGCGCACCGACGTGCCGTCGATGTCGGTGGTGATGGCCAGCTCGCCGACGTCGAAGCCGAGGTCGTTCAGGCGCCGGATGCGCGCCTCGACGCGCCAGCGCTCGCCCCGCTCGAAGGACTCCGGCTCGGTCAGCTCCGACCACAGGGCGCGGTAGCGGGAGATGATGCGGTCGGAGATGGCGATGACGTCGTCCATGTCGACCTCGAGCGCCCCGCTGGCCACGACGTCCATGAGCTCGCCGGCGATGTTGGTGCGCGCCACGTCCAGGTCGTACTCGCGCTGGCCGGTGGACAGCTCGTCGTACAGCTCGCCGGTCTCGGCGTCCACGAGGTAGGCGGCGAAGGCGCCGGCGTCGCGGCGGAACAGCGTGTTGGACAGCGACACGTCGCCCCAGTAGAAGCCGGTCAGGTGCAGGCGCACGAGCAGCACGGCGAGGGCGTCGACGGCGCGCTTGGCGGTGTCGGGGCGCAGCGTCTGGCTGTAGAGGGCCCGGTAGGGCAGGGAGTACTGCAGGTGCCGGGTGATGAGGACGGAGTTCAGCGGCTCGCCGTCGCGGTCGGCGCGGCCGGTGATGACGGCGACGGGGGAGACCGAGGGCACCTCGAGCCGGTTGAGCAGGCGCAGCATGCGGTACTCGCGGTGGGCGATCTCCGCGTTCGTCTCCTTGACGGCGATGACGCGGTTGCCGATCTTCACGAAGCGCACGACGTGCCGGCTGATGCCGCGCGGCAGGGCCGCGAGGTGCTTGTCGGGCCACTCCTCCAGCGGCACCTCCCACGGCAGGTCCAGCAGCTCGGGGTAGGGGCGGGCCGCGGTGATCTGCAGGGACTGCGCGGCCGCCGTGCGGGACGCGGCGGTGCCGGGCGCGGTCGTGCCGGGGGTCGTGGTCGGCGTGCTCACGCGCTCATCCTCCCAGGAGGGGCGGGGGACCGGGGTTCCAGCGCGCGGCAGGGCCGCCACCCCGCGGGGTGACGGCCCTGCCGCGTGAGCGCGAGCGCGTCAGGCGGTCGCCTCGATGCGCTGGCCGGTGTTCTGGTCGAACAGGTGCACGTGGCCCTGCTTGGCCGTGAAGTGCACCGTCGAGCCCTTCTCCGGGGGACGGCGGCCGTCGACGCGCGCGATGATCTGGTGCGCGTCGCGGCCCGGCTGGGCCAGCGAGCCGTAGATGTAGGCGTCGGCGCCGAGCTCCTCGACGACCTCGACCTGCACCGGCAGGCCCGTGGAGGACAGCTCCAGGTCCTCCGGGCGCACGCCCAGCGTCATCTTGTCGCCGGAGGCGGCGAGGGCGGAGCGCTCCACCGGGTGGACGGTGTCGCCGAACTGCACGCCGCCGTCGACGGTGTCCAGGGTCAGCAGGTTCATGGCGGGGGAGCCGATGAAGCCGGCGACGAACACGTTGTTCGGGTGGTCGTACATGCGGCGCGGGGTGTCGACCTGCTGCAGCAGACCGTCCTTGAGGACCGCGACGCGGTCGCCCATCGTCATGGCCTCGACCTGGTCGTGGGTGACGTAGACGGTGGTGACGCCGAGGCGGCGCTGCAGGGACGCGATCTGGGTGCGGGTCTGCACGCGCAGCTTGGCGTCGAGGTTCGACAGCGGCTCGTCCATGAGGAAGACCTGCGGCTGGCGGACGATGGCGCGGCCCATGGCCACGCGCTGGCGCTGGCCGCCGGAGAGGGCCTTCGGCTTGCGGGTCAGGTACTGCTCGAGGTCGAGGATCTTGGCCGCCTCCTGCACGCGGCGCTTGATCTCGTCCTTGGGGGTGCCGGCGATCTTCAGGGCGAAGCCCATGTTGTCGGCGACCGTCATGTGCGGGTACAGCGCGTAGTTCTGGAAGACCATCGCGATGTCGCGGTCCTTCGGCGGGACCGTCGTGACGTCGCGGTCGCCGATGAGGATGCGCCCGCCGTTGACGTCCTCGAGCCCGGCGAGCATGCGCAGGGAGGTCGACTTGCCGCAGCCGGAGGGCCCGACCAGCACGAGGAACTCGCCGTCCTCGATGTGCAGGTCCAGGGCGTCGACGGCCGGCTTGTCGCCGCCCGGGTAGATGCGCGTGGCCTTGTCGAACGTGACCGTAGCCATGTCGTGTGCGTCCTCTCCACCGGCAGGTACGTGCCGGACGATCCGTCGTGGATGGACCCGGCCGCGTGCGGCGCCCGGGCGCTCTTCGGTTGTGCCGGGACGGGGATCGCCTCAGGCGGACGGCCTGGGAGTCACCCGCGACTCCGACCCCGCGGCGCCGTCGCCGTGCGGTCGCGGCGTCGCGGTGCAGCGATGGTGCACCAGGAAAGCGCTTGCGTCCAGGGGTGTGACCCAGTCCACACGCCCGCCGGGCGGCGCCGGGCGCCCGGTCGCGGGGCCAGACTGGCCCCGTGGACCTGGAGGAGACCAAGCTGCCGGGCGTCGGCCTGCGCCACGACTTCACGACCTCGCGCGGGCGCCGCGTGGGCGTGGTGTCCCAGCGCGGCGGCGAGCGCGAGCTGCTGCTGTACAGCGAGGACGACCCGGACGCCTGCCAGGCGGTGATCGACCTGGAGGCCGACGAGGCCGAGGTGCTGGCCGAGCTGCTCGGCCAGCCGCGCGTCGTCGAGCGGCTGGCGCGCCTGCGCGAGCAGGTCGAGGGGCTGGCCACCGAGGGGGTCTACATCGAGGCCGGCTCGCCCTACGCGGGCCGGACGCTGGGCGACGCCGCCGTGCGCAGCCGCACGGGCGCCTCCGTGGTGGCCGTGGTGCGCGCCGGGGAGGTCGTGCCCTCCCCGCGGCCCTCGCACGTGTTCGAGGTGGGGGACAAGGTCGTCGTCGTGGGCACCGCCGAGGGCGTGCGGGCCACGGCCGAGCTGCTCGCGCGCGGCTGAGCCGCCCGTGCACACGGCGGCGCTGCTCGTCGAGCTCGGGGCGGTCGTCCTCGGGCTCGGGCTCCTGGGGCGGCTCGCCGGCCGGGTGGGCGTCTCGCCGGTGCCGCTGTACCTGCTGGCCGGCCTGGCCTTCGGCGTCGGCGGGATCCTGCCGCTGGACGCCCCCGAGGAGTTCCTCGACGCGGCCGCGGAGGTCGGCGTCGTCATGCTCCTGCTGCTGCTGGGGCTGGAGTACACCGCCGGCGACCTGCTGGGGAACCTGCGCCGGCAGGCCCCCGTCGGCGTCCTCGACCTCCTGCTCAACGGCCTGCCCGGCGCGGCGGTGGCGCTGCTGCTGGGCTTCGGGCCGGTCGGCGCGCTGGCCATGTTCGGGGTGACGGCCATCAGCTCCTCGGGGATCGTCGCCAAGGTCCTGTCCGACCTGGGCCGGCTGGGCAACCGGGAGACCCCGAGCGTCCTGGGCGTCCTCGTGCTGGAGGACCTGCAGATGGCCGTCTACCTGCCGGTGCTGACGGCCGTCCTGGCCGCCTCCAGCGCCTGGGCGGCCACCCGCTCCGTCCTGATCGCCCTGGCGTGCCTGGTGGCCGCGTTCGTCGTGGCGCTGCGCTGGGGCTCGACCGTGTCCCGGTTCGTCTCCGGCGGCTCGCGCGAGGTGACGCTGCTGCGGGTGCTGGGCCTGGCCCTGCTGGTGGCCGGGATCGCCGAGGCGCTGCACGTGTCGGCGGCCGTGGGGGCGTTCCTGCTGGGCATCAGCCTGTCCGACGACCTCGACGAGGACGCCCGCCGGTCCCTGGAACCGCTGCGGGACCTGTTCGCGGCCGTCTTCTTCGTCTCCTTCGGCCTGAGGACGGACCCGGCGGTCCTGCCGCCCGTGCTCGTCCCCGCGGTCGCCCTCGTGGTCGTGGGGATCGCCACCAAGCTCGTCACCGGCTGGGTCGCCGCGGCCCGCGCCGGGGTGGCCGTGCCCGGGCGCGTGCGCGCCGGCGCGGCGCTGGTACCGCGCGGGGAGTTCTCGATCGTCATCGCCGGGCTGGCCACCGCGGGCGGGGTCGACCCGCGGCTGGGCGCCCTGGCCGCCGCCTACGTCCTGCTGCTGGCGGTCCTGGGCCCGCTGCTGGCGCGCTGGGCCGACCCCGTCGGACGGGCCTGGGCGCGCCGCCGGCGGGCCGCCGCCGTCCGGGCCTGACGCTCCGCGCCCCGGCCCGCGGGGGTCGCCGGCGGGTCAGCCGCGCAGGTCGGCCAGGGCCGCGAGCAGCGCCGCGACCTCCCGCGGGTCGGCCACCCGCGCGCCGGCGGCCGTCTCGCCCTCGCCCACCTTCACGCCCAGGTCCCCGGCCGCCGGGTCCAGCACCGCGAAGGCGTCCTCGTCGGTGACGTCGTCGCCGGCGAAGAACACCGCCTCCACGGGCGCGCCGTCGGCGGACAGGCGCTCGCGCAGCCGCCGCAGCCCGCCCCCCTTGCCCAGCGGCACCGCGCCGATCTCCACGACCTCCTTGCCGCGCAGCGCGTGCGCGCCCGGCAGGGCCGCCGGCCCGGCCAGCGCCGCCTCCGCCGCCTCCTGCGCGACGGGCCGCTCGGCGGTGCGGGTGTGCAGGACCACCGACATCGGCTTGCGCTCCACCCGCACCCCCGGGTGCGTCGCGGCGATCGACTCCACCCGGTCGACCAGGCGCTCCAGCAGGGCCGCCTCCTGCGGCGACAGGGCCGCCGCACCGCCCTCCAGCGAGCTCTGCGTGCCGTGCCCGCCCACCAGCACCACCCCGGCGGGCGGCTGCGCGCACGCCGCCAGGTCGTCGATGTCCCGCCCGGAGACCAGCGCGACGTCGGTGCGGCCGGGGTCGACGAGGCGCCGCAGCGCCTGCGCGGCCTCCGGGGTCGCGCGCGCCGCGGCGGGGTCGTCGACGATCGGGGCCAGCACGCCGTCGAAGTCGAGCGCGACGAGCACCCGCCCGCGCGCGGCGAACCCCTCCAGGCCGGGCACGGTCACCGGGACGCCCGCGCCGCTCACGCCGCTCACTCCGTCGCCTCCTCCGCGCTGCGCGCGATCTCCGCCGCCTTGGCCGTCCGGTCCCCGGGCACGTGCTCGGCCAGCGCGTCCAGGAACGAGGCCGCCCACCGCTGCACGTCGTGGTCGGCCACCCGCCGGCGCAGGGAGCGCATCCGCCGCCCCGCCTCGCGCGGCGACATGCGCAGCGCCTTGACGATCGTGTCCTTGAGCCCGGTGATGTCGTGCGGGTTCACCATGAGCGCCTGCCCGAGCTCGTCGGCCGCGCCCGTGAACTCCGAGAGCACCAGCACCCCGCGCTCGTCGTGGCGGGAGGCCACGTACTCCTTGGCGACGAGGTTCATCCCGTCGCGCAGAGCCGTGACGAGCATGACGTCGGCGGCCAGGAACAGCGCCGCCATCTCCTCGCGGCCGTAGGAGTGGTGCAGGTAGTGCACCGCGGTGTTCGCGATGGTCGAGTGGGTGCCGTTGATGCGCCCCACCGTCACCTCGACGTCCTGGCGCAGCTGCTGGTACTGCTCCACGCGCTCGCGGCTGGGGGTGGCCACCTGCACCAGCGAGGCCTCCGCGACGTCGATGCGCTCGTCGTCCAGCAGCTCCTCGAACGCCTTGAGCCGGTGCAGGATCCCCTTGGTGTAGTCGAGCCGGTCCACGCCCAGCAGCACGTGCTCGGGGTTGCCCAGGTCCCGGCGGATCTCCGCCGCGCGCGCCCGCACGTCCTCGCGCTGGGCCAGCTCGTCCAGGGCCGCGAAGTCGATGGAGATGGGGAAGGACGCCGCCCGCACCTCCCGGCCGCCCTCGGCGTCCAGCCGCACCCGGCCGGCGCGCGCCGGCAGGTTGCTGGTGCGCCGGCAGGCGCGGGCGAAGTTCCCGGCGTCGGCGGCGCGCTGGAAGCCGATGAGGTCGGCGCCCAGCAGGCCCTCCACGATCGCCTTGCGCCACGGCAGCTGCGCGAAGATCTCGAACGGCGGGAACGGGATGTGGTTGAAGAACCCGATCGCCAGGTCGGGGCGCAGGCGGCGCAGCATCCGCGGCACCAGCTGCAGCTGGTAGTCCTGCACCCACACCGTGGCGCCCTGCGAGGCCTGCTCGGCGGCCGCCTGCGCGAACCGCTCGTTGACGCGCACGTACGCCTCCCACCAGCTGCGGTGGTAGCCGGGCGCGACGATCACGTCGTGGTACAGCGGCCACAGCGTGCCGTTGGAGAAGCCCTCGTAGTAGTCCTCGACCTCCTGCTCGGACAGGCCGATCGGCACGCAGCGCACGCCCTCCGCGTCGAAGGGCTCCGGGGCGTCGCCGGGGGTGCCGGCCCAGCCGACCCAGGCGCCGTCCTCGCGCTGCATCACCGGTTCCAGGGCGGTCACCAGGCCGCCGGGGCTGCGCCGCCAGGACGTCGAGCCGTCCGGTTCCTCCACGCGGTCCACGGGGAGGCGGTTGGCCACCACCACCAGGTCGTAGTCGCCGGCCATCGGGGAGTCCTCCTCGGGGTAGCTCGCGGCGACCCTACCCGCCGTGCCCACCGCCCACCCCTCGTGAGCGCCCCGCGCACCGCCCGCGCACCGCCCGCGCACCGCCCGCGCACCGCACGGGCACCGCCCGTCCCGGGGGCGCCGAGCGCCGGGGCGCCCGCGGCCCGCTGCCGTACCGTGGTGGTCGTGGTCACCCCCTACCCGCGGTCGCCGGACACCGCGCCCACGCGCGCTGTCCCGCGGGACGGCGCCGCGCCCGGCGCGGACGGCCACCCGCGGGAGGGCCACCCGCAGGACGCGACCACCGGCTGGGGCGCCCGCGCCGGCGGCCACCCGCTCGAGCCGGGCTCGCGGCTGGGCGCCTACCGCCTCGACCACGTCGTCGGCGAGGGCGGCATGGGCGTGGTGTGGCTGGCGCTGGACGCCGAGCACCGCGCCGTCGCGCTGAAGGTGCTGCGCCCGCACATCGCCGCCGACCCCTCGGCCCGCCACCGCCTGGCGCGCGAGGTCGCCACCCTGGAGCGGGTCCGCTCCCCGCGCGTGGCCGAGGTCCTCACCGCCGACGTCGACGGCCCCTTCCCGCACCTGGTCACCCGGTACGTGCCCGGCAAGCCGCTGGACGCCGTCGTGGAGGCCCGCGGGCCGCTGCGCGGGACGGCGCTGCGCGACCTCGGGCACGGGCTGGCGGAGGCCCTGCGCGCCATCCACGCCGCCGGTGTCGTGCACCGCGACCTCAAGCCCGGCAACGTCCTGCTGCTGGACGGCCTGCCCGTCGTCATCGACTTCGGCATCGCGCACGTGGCCGACGACGTGCGCCTGACCTCGACCGGCCTGGTGATGGGCACCCCCGGCTACCTGTCGCCGGAGGTCGTCGCCGGCGGCGTCGTCTCGGCCGCCACCGACTGGTGGGGCTGGGCGGCGACCGTCGCGTACGCGGCCAGCGGGCGCCCGCCCTTCGGCCGCGGGCCGATGGAGGTCGTGCTGGACCGGGTGCGCCGCGCCGACGTGGACCTGACCGGGGTGCCCGCCCACCTGCGCGACGCGGTGGGCTCGGCGCTCGCGGTCAACCCGGCCCACCGGCCCGCCCCCGACGACCTGCTCGCCGCCCTGGACGGCGCGACCGGCGCCGCCGGCGCCACCACCGGCGGGGCGCGCCCCGCCGCCGGTCCGCCCACGGTGGTCGTCGACCCCTCCTCGGCGCCGCTCCCAGGGGCGCCGGCCGGTGCGAGCCCGGAGCCGCCGCGCTCGCGCTTCCACGCGATCATCGAGGACCCGCACGAGGCGGCCACCCGGCAGCACCCCGTCGTCCCGCCCGCGGGCCACGACCCCCGGGGCACCGGCGACCACGCCGCGGACCGCACCACCGTGCTGCCGCCCGTGCGCGACGCCGGGCCCACCCGCGCCGTCCCGGGCCCGCCGCCCGCCCCGCCGGGCCGGTGGGGCCAGCGCCCGCAGCCGGCCCAGCAGGCCCAGCAGGCGCCCCCCGGCTGGATACCGCGCGTGCCGGGCCCGGACGCCGCCCGCGCCCCCGCGCCCCAGGGCCCGCCGGGCGGGCCGGCCGCGCGCGCCCCGCGTCCCGGGCCCGCCGCCCGGCCGATGGGCACCGACGGCCAGCCGGCCCGCCCGCAGCGCACGTGGACCCTGCTCGTCGGACTGCTGGCCCTGCTCGGGGTGATCGCCGTCGCGCCCACCGCCGGGGCGATCACCGCGGTCGCGCTCGGCGTGCTCGCCCGCACGGTCGACCGCGCCGCGGCCCGGCTGTTCCGCCGCCGCTGGGAGGCGGGCCCGCGCGCCAGCGACGCCTGGGCGGTGGGCCTGAGCGCCCCGTGGCTGGTGCTGCGCGCGGCGCTGTCGACGGCGCTGGCCTCGGTCGTCCCGCTGCTGGTGGCCGCCAGCGTCGCCTTCATCGGCGGCAGCGTCACCGCGAGCGCCCCCGACCGGCCGCTGCTCCTGGCCCTCGGCGGCCTCGCCGGCCTGCTGACCGCGTGGTGGGGGCCGGGCAGCCGGTCCCTGCAGCGCGGTGCCCGCGCGGCCGTGCGCGGCGTCCTGCGCGGGGAACGCGAGACCGGCGCCGCGCTGGCCGTCCTGGGCCTGGTGGCCGTGGCGTCCCTCGTGGTGGTGCTGGGCGGGACGAGCCCCGACTGGTGGCCGCTGCCGGGCTCGCCGTTCACCACCTGGTGACGTCCTCGGCGCGCGGGGACCTGCGCTCCGTGCTTGTCTAGAAGTCGCCTGCAACCCGACGGGCTTCTCGACCGGGTCCGTCCCGCGAGGGCCGGCAGGCACCACCCGTCCGACCCCGCCGGGGCGCGACCCGTCACGCACCACGACGGGAAGGACGTCCCACGGCCTCGCACGACCCCCACCGCCCCGACACGGGCAGCACCGCCGGCACCTCCGGCACCACCCGGACCGCCGCCGACCGCGGTTCCGTCGTCCGCGACGACCGCCGCGCCGCCCCCGGCGGCCTGGCCGTCGCCGCCGCCGGCATCCTCGTCTTCAACGTGGCCCCGTTCTTCGACTGGGTCACCTTCGAGGGTTCCGACGTCGGCCGGGTCGGCTACGAGACCGACTCGCTGGTCCCCTTCACCGCCTACCTGGGCCTGGGCCTGCTGCTGGCGATGCTCTACGCCCGCGGCCGCGCCCGCCGCGGCCAGCACCGCGGTCTGACGCTGGTGTCCATGGCCGTCGGCCTGGCCGCCACGGTCCAGTGCGTCGCCTTCGCCCTGAACCCGATGGGCGGTCTGGAGCGCGGCGACGCGCTGAACCCGGCGATCGGCGTCTTCATCGGCATCGTCGGTGCCGCGCTGTGGTCGATCGGCTCCGGCCTGCTCGCCAAGGAGGTCGAGGGCGACGACGAGCGCGCCGACTCGGTGCAGCTGCCGCGCGGTCACTGACCCGCACGACCCCGACGCGCGCGACCCCCGGCGAGGCCGGGGGCGCGCGCGTCGCGCCGTCCGGGCCCCTCAGGGCAGGACCACCACGCAGACGGGGCTCGGGGTGCGGGCGCGCACGCGCGCCGCGCCCAGCCGGCCCGCCTCGTCGACGCCGACCTCGACGACGTCGTGACCGCGCTCGTGCGCGACGAGCAGGGTGTCCCCGCCGGCCCCGGCCGCGGCGAACCGCGGGACGGCGCCGCCGCGGCTGACCCGCACGGGCCGCAGGTCCCCGCTGGCGGGGTCCACGGCGAAGGAGGCCACGCTGTCGTGGCCGCGGTTGGTGACGTGGACGCTGCTGCCGCCGCGCGCGACGACGACGGCGGCGGGCGTGTTGCCGGCCGGGTCGGCGCCGGCGGGCAGCGTGGGCAGCACCTGCACGCGCACGGGCACGGCGCCGGAGGTGTCGAGCACCGTCACCGAGCTGGACAGCTCGTCGGCCACGTACAGCCGCGGCAGCCGCGGGTGGGCGGCCGCGTGGCGGGGGCCCGAGCCCGGCAGCGCCTCGACGACCTGCCGCACCTCCAGCCCGCCCGCGCCGACCTCGAGCAGGAACAGCCGGTCCAGGCCCTTGTCGCACACCCACGCCGCGCTCGCCGACACCGGCAGCACCTGGTGGGGGTGCGAGGAGGTCTGCTCGACCGGGTGCGGGCCCGGCTCGCCGGGCAGGTGGAGCACGTGCTCGGCGTCGCCGAGCGTCCCGTCGGCGCGCACGGGCAGCGCCGAGACGGTGCCGGTGGCGTACTCCGCGGTCAGCAGGTGCGGACCCACGAGGGCCGCGTGCGCGGGGTTGGTGCCCCCGCAGGCGGCGGTGCCGAGGCGCTCCAGCAGACCGGTGCCGGGGTCGACGGCGTAGGTGGTGGCGCTGGTGCCGTCGGCGTGGACCGCGTGCAGGCGGGTGCCGTCCGCGGACGGCACGAGCCAGGACGGGTTGGTCTCCGGGACGGTCTGCAGCGGTTCCCACTCCGCGCCCGGGTCGTCGTGGACGCGGTGGACGGTCAGGCCGGTGCCGCTGCCGCCCCGGTGGGGGGTGGTGAGGCTGCCGACGTACGCGGTGCTCAGGCGCCCGCCCCCTCGGGCACGCGCGCCCACGGGGCGCCCGTGCCGTCCATGCGCAGGGCGAACGGGTCGTCGGGGCCGATCTCGCCGCGGCGCACGGTGCGCCCGGTGAACGCCGAGCGGTAGATCGCCGCGACGAGCTCCAGCGTGCTGCGCGCGTCGGCCAGGGCGACCGGCGGGGTGCGGCCGGCGTCCAGGGCGTCGTGCACGGCGCGGAACTGCGCCTCGTGGCTGCTGCGCACGCCCCGCGGCTCGCGCGCCCACGCCCGCTGCGCCTCCTCCTCGTGCCCGGGGGCGGGGGTCACGGTGAAGTCGTCGTCGCCGTAGCCGTACAGGTGGTGGACCTCCACGGAGGCGTGCTCGAGGTCGAAGCGCAGGATCGTCGTCTCGCGCGGGGAGACCACCGAGTTCACGACCGAGGCGAGCGCGCCGCCGGCGAAGCGCACGGTGGCCGCCGAGACCTCCTCGGTCCGCGTGGGCCGGGCGCCGCGCGAGGCCATGGCGCTGACCTCCTCCCACGGGCCCAGCACCGACAGCAGGACGTCCATCTGGTGGATGCCGTGGCCCATGGTCGGCCCGCCGCCCTCGACCTCGAACGTGCCGCGCCAGGGCACCTCGAAGTAGGCGTCGGGCCGGTACCACTGGGTCAGGCAGGTGGCCACGAGCGGGCGCCCGAGCGAGCCGTCGGCGACGATCGAGGTCAGCCGCTGCACGCCGGAGCCGAACCGGTGCTGGGACACCACGGCCACCGAGCCGGTGCTGCGGGCCTCGGCGGCCAGCAGCCGGTCGGTCTCGGCCAGCGAGAGCGCGACGGGCTTCTCCACCACGACGTGCGCCCCCGCCGCGAGCGCCTGCTCGGCCACCGGCACGTGCGCCGACGGCGGGGTGCAGATGTGCACGACGTCGACCCGCTCGTCGGCGAGGACCTCGGCGAGGTCGCCCGCCGTGCGCGGCACGTCCCACTCCTGCGCGAACGCCGCGACCCGTCCGGGGTCGACGTCGACGGCGGCGACGATCCGCACGCGGTCCCCGAGGGCGCGCAGCCCGCGGGCGTGGGCCGCGGCGATGCCGCCGGTGCCGACGACGACGACGTGGCGCGGGCTGGTCGGTGCTGGCATCAGTGGTCTCTCCCGGGTGGTGCGGTGGTGGTCGTGCCGGTGGGTGCTGCCGGTGGTCAGGCGGACTCGACGGACGCGGTGAGCTCGTCCACGAGGCCCTGCGCGGCGCCGGCCGGTTCCTGCCGGCCGAACAGGACGTCGGTGCCGTAGCGCAGGACGGTGGCCTGCACGGCGCTGGCGCCCTTGGGCGCGCTCGTCGGCATGGGGCCGACGACGTCGCGCAGGGAGTCGACGTAGCTCACGGCGAGCGCGTCGGTCTCCGACAGCTGCGGGACGATCCGCTCGCGGATCTCCGGGTTGGCGGGGATGCCGCGCTCGGTGAGCATGATGTCGCCCGCGGTCGTGGAGTTCTCCAGGTAGTCCACGAACCGCGCGGCGGCCTCGGGGTACCGCGTCCGCGCGGAGATCGACCAGTACATGGCGGCCTTGTAGAACAGGCCGCTGTCCCCGCCGGCGTTCTGGCGCGGCGGGCGCAGCAGGGCCAGCGGCGAGCCGTGGGCGTTGGTGAACGCGGTGACCTGGGTGGCCCAGATGCCCTGCATGCCGATGGTGCCGGTCGCCATGCCGGACTGGTCCAGGCCGAGGGTCTGGCTCTCGACCGCCAGCGAGGCGGGGGTGGCGGCCCCGCTCTCGATGGTGCGCAGGTGGTACTCCCACCAGGAGGCGACGACCTCCGGGTCGAGGGTGACGGTGCCGGAGCGGTCGTAGAAGTCGTTGCCCAGCTGCTGGCCCCACAGCGCCAGCCCCGGCTCGTCCAGGCCCCCGGCGGACAGGCCGTAGGTGCCCGACGGGCCGGCCTGGGTGATGGCCGCCCCGAGGCGCTCGTAGTCGTCCCACGTCCACGCCAGGTCGTCGGGCAGCTCCTGGCCCGCGGCGGCGAAGAGCTCGGGGTTGGCGATGACCGCGTGCGGGACGATGCCGTTGACCAGGCCGAACAACCCCTCGTCGGTCTGCCCGGTCGACAGGTCCTGGGGGTCGATGAGGCTGGTGTCGATGCCCTCGACCTGGGACAGGTCGAGCAGGGCGCCGCGGTCGGCGTAGGAGCGCAGCTGGATGACGTCCATCTGGATGACGTCGGGGGCGTCGTTGGCGGCCACCGTGGTCGCCAGCTTGTCCCAGTACCCGGACCACTCGGTGTACTCGCCGGTGACGCGGATGTCGGGGTTCTCGGCGTTGAAGGCGTCGATGACCTCCTGCGTCGCGCGGTGCCGGGTGTCCGAGCCCCACCAGGTGAAGCGCAGCTCGGCCGGGCCGGAGGACCCGCCGGAACCGCCCGCGCCGCAGGCGGTCAGGGCGGCGGCGCCCGCGGCGGCGGCGCCGAGGCCGACCGCCCGCCGGGACGGGTGGCGTCCTGCGCTGGTGCCCGCGCTGGTGCTCGTCGTGCCGCTGGTGTCCACGTCGTCGGCTCCCCGTGTCGGTCGTGCCCGGTCGGTGGCGCTCACGCCGAGGCCACGTTGTTCGTGAGCTCCTGGACCATCGCGTCGGCGGCGGCGCGCGGCTCCTGGTTGCCGAAGAGGACCTCGGAGCCGTAGCGGGTGACGAGGTCCTGCACGGTGCTGGCGCCCGGCGGGGCGGCCGGCGGGGCGGGGGAGGTGGAACCCTCCAGCGACTCCACGTACTCCACGGACTGCGCGTCGGTCGGCTCCAGCAGCGGGACGACCTGCTCGCGGCGCTCGGGGTCGGCGGGGATGCCGCGCTCGACCTTGAGGATCTCCGTGGCGGCGGGGGAGTTCAGCAGCCAGTCGACGAACGCGGCCGCGGCCTCCGGGTTCCGGCTGCGCGAGGAGATCGACCAGAACATCGACGCCTTGTAGAAGACGCCGGGGGTGCCGCCGGGCTCCTGGACCGGCGGGCGCAGCAGCACCATCTCCTGCCCGGCTGCCGAGGACAGCGCCGTGACCTGGTTGGCCCACCACACCGCCATCGCGGCGGTGCCCGTGGCGGTGCCGGACTGGCTGAGGCCGGCGGCCTGGCGCTCGACGGCGAGGCTGGCGCCCGCGGCGGCGCCGGAGGCGACGGCGTCGAGGTTGTACTCCCACCAGGAGGCGACGTGCGCGGGGTCGAGCGTGACCTCGGTGCCCTCGTAGAACTGCCCGCCGAGCTGGGAGACCCACAGCTGCAGGCTGGCCTCGTCCAGACCCATCGTCTGCAGGCCCTGGACGTCCGGCTCAGTGGCGGCGGAGATCCGGTTGGAGATGTCCAGGGCGTCCTGCCACGTCCACGTCGTGTCGTCGGGCAGCGGTACGCCCGCGGCCTCGAACAGGGCCGGGTTGGCGACGACGACGTGGGAGTTGATGCCGACCGGGACGGCGAACAGGCCCTCCTCGGTGCGGCCGGTGTCGAGCGTGTCCGCGGGGATGCCCCCGGTGTCGATGCTGGTGCCCGCCAGGTCGAGCAGGGCGCCGCGGTCGGCGTAGGAGCGCAGCTGCAGGACGTCCATCTGGATGACGTCGGGGGCGTCGTTGGCGGCGACGGTGGTCGCCAGGCGGTCCCAGTACCCCGACCACTCGGTGTACTCGCCGCGGACGGTGGTGCCCGGCTCCTCCGCCGCGTACGCCTCGATCGCCTGCTCGGTCAGGGCGTGGCGGGCGTCGGAGCCCCACCAGGTGAAGCGCAGGTCCCCGCCGCCCCCGCCGGCCGCTGCGCCGCCGGAGTCCCCGCCGCAGGCGGCGAGGCCCGCGACGGCCGCGGTGCCGGCGACGCCGGCCCCGAACGCGCGGCGGGTGAGGGGGCGGGCGAGCGGACGGGCGGGGGGGCGGGGCGAGCTCGGCGTCGGCGACGAGGTCACGGTGTCTCCTGGGGTGAGGTTCCGGCGGGGGAGGAGCGGTCGGGGGCGCGTCAGGCGGAGTCGATCTGGCCCTGCAGCTCGTCGACGTACGCCTGCGCGGCGGCGGCGGGTTCCTGGCGCTCGAACAGCACGTCGGCGCCGATCCGCGTGAGGATCTCCCCGGAGGAGTTGCCGCCGGCGGGCGGGATGGGCGGCGCCTCCTCGACGACGTCGGCGATGGACTCGACGTAGGCGACGGCGGCCTGGTCGGTCTCGGCCAGGTTCGGGGTGATGCGCTCGCGGATGCGCGCGCTGGCCGGGATGCCGCGCTCGGTGAGCATGAGGTCGGCGGCGGTGTCGGAGGTCGCCAGGTAGTTGACGAAGCGGACGGCGGCCTCGGGGTTGCGGCTGCGCGCGGACACCGACCAGTACATGGACGCCTTGTAGTACAGACCGGGGTTCCCGCCCGCGGTCTGCGCCGGCGGGCGCAGCAGGACCAGCCGCTGCCCGGAGGCGTTCGTCAGGGCCGTGAGCTGGGTGGACCACCACGGAGCGAACGCGACCGTGTTGGTGGCGGTGCCGGACTGCTCCAGGGAGGCGGTGGCGGAGTTGCGCTCGATGGTGAGCGTGACGGGGGTGCCCGCGCCCGTCTCGGCGAGCTGGAGCTGGTACTCCCAGAACTCGGCCAGGGTGTCGGGGGACAGGCCCACGTCACCGCTGTCGGTGAACAGGGACTCCCCGCGCTGGCGGGCCCAGTTCTCCATCGGCGGCCCCTGCACGCCCTCGGTCTGGATGCCGTACACGTTCGGCAGGCCCGCCTCGGTGACGGCCAGGCCGGCGGCGGCGTACTCCTCCCACGTCCAGGCGCTGTCGTCGGGCAGCGGGACACCCGCCTGCTCCAGCAGGTCGGCGTTGGTGACGACGGCCAGCGGCACGACGCCCTGGACGATCCCGTACAGCCCGCCCTCGCTCTCGCCGAGGGCCAGGTCGGTGTCCTCGATGTCGCCGGTGTCCAGGCCCTCCTGCTGGGACAGGTCGAGCAGGGCGCCGCGGTCGGCGTAGGAGCGCAGGTAGGCGGCGTCCATCTGCATGACGTCGGGGGCGTCGTTGGCGGCCACCGTGGTCGCCAGCCGGTCCCAGTAGCCGGACCACTCGGTGAACTCGGGCTCGACGACGACGTCCGGGTTCTCCGCGTTGAACGCGTCGATGATCTCCTGCGTGTACTGGTGCCGGGTGTCCGAGCCCCACCAGGTGAAGCGCAGGCGGACGGGGCCGTCGCCGGACCCGCCGCCCTGCCCGCAGGCGGCCAGGCCGGTGGTCGCGGCGGCGCCGAGGGCGCCGAGGCCGACCGCTCGCCGGGTCGGTCCGGTGGGTCGCTGCTGCTGGTGCTCTCGTGCGTCGGGCACGGGGTCCTCCCTGTGTCGTCGTCGACCGTTCGGGTGGTGCGGGTGCGCGGCGTGCGCTGGTGCTCGTTCAGGCGGACTGGACGCTCGCGGTCAGCTCGTCGACGAGCGCCTGCGCTGCGGCGGCGGGCTCCTGGCGGCGGAAGAGGACGTCGGTGCCGTAGCGGCGCACGATCTCCTCGATGCCGGAGGCGCCGGCCGGCGCGGACGGCGGGGTCTCCTCCACGACACCGGCGACGTCGTCGATGTACTGCACGACCTGGGTGTCGGTCTCGTCCAGCTGGGGCGTGATGTGCTCGCGCACCGCGCTGTTGGCGGGGACGCCGCGCTCGGTGAGCATGAGGTCCGCCACGTCCGTGGAGTTCACCAGGTAGTCCAGGAAGGTCGCGCACGCCTCGGGGTGGCGGGTGCGCGCCGAGGCGGACCAGAACATCGACGGCTTGTAGTACAGGCCGGTGGAGCCGGCCGGGTCCTGGCGCGGCGGGCGCAGCAGCGTCAGCGGGTCGCCGCTCAGCTTCGCCAGCGCGGTGAGCTGGGTGTTCCAGAACGGGGCCATCGCGGTGCGGCCGAGGGCGATGCCGTTCTGGTCGAGGGAAGCGGTCGCCTCCTCCACGGCGAGGGTCACGGGGACGGCCGCGCCGGCGTCCAGGGCACCGAGCCAGTGCTCCCACCAGTCCACGAGCAGGTCGGTGGGCAGGACGACCTCGCCGTCCTGCGAGTACAGCGCCTCCCCGCGCTGGCGGGCCCACGACTGCAGGGTGATCTCGTCCATGCCGCCGGCGGAGATGCCGTGCACGTCGGGCACGCCCGCGCCGGAGACGGCCGCGCCGGCGGCCACGTAGTCGTCCCACGTCCAGGAGGAGTCGTCGGGCAGGGCCTGCCCGGTCTCCTCCAGCAGCCGCGGGTTGGTGATGATCGTGAGGGCGTTCAGGCCGGTCACGAGACCGAACAGGCCCTCGCCCGTGTCGCCGGTGTTCAGCGCCTCCGCGTCGATGCCCGAGGTGTCCAGGCCGTCCAGCGTGGACAGGTCCAGCAGGGCGCCGCGGTCGGCGTAGGAGCGCAGGTAGATGGCGTCCATCTGGATGATGTCCGGCGCGTCGTTGGCCGCGACCGTCGTGGCGAGGCGGTCCCAGTACCCGGACCACTCGGCGAACTCGCCGGTGACGCGGATGTCCGGGTGCTCGGCGTTGAAGGCGTCGATGACCTCCTGCGTGTAGCCGTGCCGCGCGTCCGAGCCCCACCAGGTGAAGCGCAGCTCCGCCGGGCCGTCGCCGGAACCGCCCGACCCGCCCCCGCACGCCGCGAGGCCCGCGGTGGCGGCGGTCCCGGCGGCGAGGCCGCCGAAGGCGCGCCGGCTCACGGTGCGGCGCGCGGGGGAGGGGGTGCTGGGCACGGTGACCGTCTTCCCGCCGGGAGGGCCCGGCTGTCTCGGGTGGTGCGGGTGCTGCGGACGGGTGGCGCGGAGGGCTACTTCCCGCCGGTGGTGGCGATGCCCTTGATGAGGAACCGCTGGCCGAAGAGGAAGGCCAGGAAGATCGGCACGAGGGACACCACGCTCATCGCGAACAGCGAGCCCCACGAGCTCTCGGCCGTGGCGTCGATGAAGGAGCGCAGCGCGACCGGCACCGTGTACATGTTCGGGTCGGTCAGGAAGATCAGCTGGCTGAAGAAGTCGTTCCACGTCCAGATGAACGTGAAGATCGCGGTCGTCGCCAGGGCCGGGACCATGAGCGGCAGGATGATCCGGAAGAAGATCCGGAAGTGCCCGCAGCCGTCGATGCGCGCGGCCTCGTCCAGCTCGCGCGGGATGCCGCGGATGAACTGGACCATGAGGAAGACGAAGAACGCGTCGGTGGCGAGCACCTTCGGCACGATCAGCGGCAGGAAGGTGTTCAGCCAGTCCAGCTGGGAGAACAGGATGTACTGCGGGACGATCACGACGTGGATCGGCAGCATGATCGTCATCAGCATGATGGCGAACAGCGTCCGCTTGGCCAGGAACTCCATGCGGGCGAAGGCGTAGGCCGCCAGCGAGCAGGACACCAGGTTGCCGATGATCGAGCCGAGGACGACCGCGGCGGAGTTGAGCATGTAGTGCCCGAACGGCGAGGACAGCGCCGACCAGCCGTTGCTGTAGTTCTGCGGCTGCGGGTCGGCCACCCACAGGCCGGGAGCCGTGAAGATCTGGTCCTGGCTGCGCAGCGAGCCGGCGATCATCCACAGGACCGGGTAGAGCATGAGCAGCGCGGCCGCGATGAGCAGCGCGTGCTTGAGGACGGAGCGGCCGCGGCCGGGCCAGCGGCCGTCCGGCCTGCTCTCGGGGGCGGTGGGCCGGGCGGAGCTCGCACCGCCGGACGTCGTGGTGACGCGGGCGGCGCCGGACTGGGTTCCGGTCTCAGTCGTCATAGAACACCCACCACTTGGACGCGTAGAAGTTGATGGCGGTGAAGACGCCGATGATGAGCACCAGCAGCCAGGCCATCGCGGACGCGTAGCCCATGTCGAAGTTGGAGAACCCGCGCTGGTACAGGTACAGCGTGTAGAAGAGCGTGGAGTCGCTGGGCCCGCCGGTGCCGCCGGAGACGACGAAGGCCTGGGTGAACGACTGGAACGCGTGGATCAGCTGCAGGACCAGGTTGAAGAAGATGATCGGGGTCAGCAGCGGCATCGTGATCGAGGCGAACTGCCGCCACCTGCTGGCGCCCTCGGTGGAGGCCGCCTCGTAGTACATGCGCGGGATCTGGCGCAGGCCGGCCAGGAAGATGACCATCGGCGCGCCGAAGGTCCAGACGTTGAGGATGATGATCGTCGACAGGGCGGTCGACGGGTCGGAGATCCACCCGCGACCCTCCAGCTCGACCAGCGCGAGCACCTGGTTCACCAGGCCCTGCGTGCCGAACATCTGCCGCCACAGCACCGCGATGGCCACCGAGGAGCCGAGCAGCGAGGGCAGGTAGAACACCGAGCGGTAGAACGCCAGGCCCCGCATGCCGCGGTCCAGCAGCACCGCCAGCGCCAGCGCGAGCGCCAGCTGCAGCGGCACGGAGATGAACACGTACAGGAACGTGACCGTCAGCGACTGGTGCAGCCGCGGGTCGTCGATCATGCGCGTGAAGTTGTCGAACCCGATCCACTCCGGCGCCTGGATCAGGTTGTAGTCGGTGAAGGCCAGGTACAGCGAGGCGAGCAGCGGCCCGATCGTGATGACGAACAGGCCGACGAACCAGGGTGCCAGGAACAGGTAGGCGGTCTTCGTCTCGCGGTTCTCGGCCTTCGCCTGGCCCTTGAGCTGGCGCAGTTCGCCGAGCGCGCTCACGGCGTCCCAGCCGTCCTGCGCGTCGTGGCGACGATCGCTGGAACGATCGTCGGGACGAGGTCGTCCATGGCCCCTCCTGGGTCGTCGTCGACCGGTACGGATAGCGCTTACCGGCGGGACGATAGCAAGCAGTCCAGCTTCGTGGAAGTAGTCCACGGGACTGGACGCCCGGACGGCGGGGTGGACGGGGGAGGGTCCTGCGGCCGCGCGGTCCGGGCTCGCTCAGGAGGCGTCCAGGCGAGGTCCAGGTGCGGGCGGCGCCGCCCGCGACCGGCTCAGGAGCGCGCGGCGCCCACGTCGTGCAGGGCGCGGCGCTTGACCGCCTCCCCGAACAGGCACAGCCCCGCGTTGAGCAGCACCAGCCCCGCGGTGCCCTCGGCGGCCCAGCGGGCCGTCCCGGCGCCGCTCGCGCGGCGCGCCGAGGCGTCGCAGGCGGTGCTCAGGCCCGCGCCGACGAGCAGGAGACCGGCGGGGGCGTACGTGCGCCAGGCGCTGTAGTGGTCCACGCGCCCACTGTGACGGCTCGGGGCCCGGCGGGTCCACGACCCTCGCCCGCCGCCGAGCGGAGGATCAGCGGAGGCCGGTGCCCTGCTCGGGGTGCCGGGCGAGGTGGTCGCGCACGAAGGAGCAGGCCGGCACGGCCCGCAGCCCGCGGCGGCGCACCTCCGCCAGGGCCTCCTCGACGACGCGGGTGGCCAGGCCCCGCCCGGCGTGCCCCGGGGCGGTCTCGGTGTGCACGAAGGCCCACGCCCCGTCGCGCGGCACGTAGTCGACCACCGCGACGAGCTCGCCGTCCAGGCGGCCCTCCCAGCGGTGGGCGGCCTCGTCGTGGGCGACGTCCAGCCGCCCGGCGGGGCCGGCGGGGTCGGTGCCCTGCGCGTTCACGCTCGCTCCTCGGGGTGCGGTGCCGGCGCCCTGCGCGTCCGGCCGTCCCGTCCAACACGGCCGGTACCGCGCTCCTTCCGCGGCGGCGCCCGGGTCCCGTCGGCCCACCGGGGGTTCCGCCGGCTCCGGCGGGGTAGGCAGGGGGCGCAGCTGCGAGGACCGCCCTCGCCGCCCGACCTCGGGAGCTCCCGTGAGCCCACAGGTCCACCACCCCGCCGCGCCGCCGGAGGAGCCCGAGCCGGAGATCGAGGAGGCGTTCGACCGCCTCGTCGAGGAGGGGCGCGACCGTCTGCGGCGTCCCTTCCTGCCCCTGCTCAGCACCGGTCTGCTGGGCGGCACCGACATCGGCACCGGCGTCCTGGCGTACCTGCTCGTCCTGCACGAGACCGACGACCACCTGCTGGCCGGTCTCGCGTTCTCGATCGGCTTCGTGGCGCTGCTGCTGGCGCGCAGCGAGCTGTTCACCGAGAACTTCCTCGTCCCCGTCACGGCCGTCGTGGCCCGTCAGGGGACCGTCGTGGCGCTGCTGCGGCTGTGGGGGGTGACGCTGGTCGCCAACCTGGCCGGCGGCTGGGTCGTCGCCTGGCTGGTGGTGGCCGGGCTGCCGCAGCTGCGCCCGACGGCGGTCGAGGCCGGCGGGCACTACGCGACGATGCCGATCGGCTGGCGGTCCTTCGCCCTGGCGGTGCTCGCCGGGCTGGTCATCACCCTCATGACCCGGATGCAGCACGGCACCGAGAGCGTCGGGGTGCGCGTCGTCCCGGCCGTGCTCTTCGGGGCCCTGCTCGCCGGGGGGCAGCTCTTCCACTCCGTGCTGGACTCGCTGCTGGTGTTCGCCGCGATCCACGCCGGCGCGGACTCCGGCTACCTGGACTGGCTGCCGCGGCTGGGGTGGTCCGCCCTGGGCAACCTGACCGGCGGTCTGGTGCTCGTCACGGCGGTGCGGCTGCTGCGGGTCCCCCACCGCGTCGCGGAGGCGCAGCAGGGGTGAGGCGGCGGCTGGAGCCCCCTGTCGGACTCGAACCGACGACCTACCGCTTACAAGGCGGTTGCTCTGGCCAGCTGAGCTAAGGAGGCGTTCTGGTGCCCGCCGAGTCTGCCACAGCGGTTCCGGCGCGCCCTTCCGCGCGCGGGGCCCGAGCTGTTACGTTGGATCGGTAAGCGCTATCCGCAGCCGGGCCCGACGACGAGCGTCCCGCCCGCGCCGGCCGAGCGCCGCAGCGGCACCGCGCAGCCACCCGAGGAGCCACGTGATCGACGTCGCCGTCATCGGCACCGGCAACATCAGCCCGTCCCACCTGCAGGCCTACCGGCGCTTCGGCGAGCGCTGCCGCGTCGTCGCCCTCGTCGACGTCGTGCCCGAGCGCGCGCAGGCCGTGCGCCGCGAGCACGGCCTCGACGACGCCCGCGTGTACGCCTCGCACACCGACCTGCTCGCCGCCCGCGGCGACGGCCTGCGCGTGGACCTCGCCAGCGTCTGCACGCCGCCGTCCACGCACGAGCGCATCAGCGTCGACCTGCTGGAGGCGGGCGTGAACGTGCTGTGCGAGAAGCCGATGGCTCCCTCGCTGGCCGCCTGCGACGCGGTCCTGCGCGCGCAGCAGCGCAGCGGCGCCCTGTTCTCCTCCGTGGCGCAGAACCGGTTCCGCGACGACGTCGTGCGCCTGAAGACCCTGCTCGACTCGGGCCTGGCCGGCCCGGTCACCCACGCCCGGGTGGACTCGGCGTGGTGGCGGGGACTGGGCTACTACGACCTGTGGTGGCGCGGCACGTGGGAGCAGGAGGGCGGCGGCTGCACCCTCAACCACGCCGTGCACCACGTCGACCTGCTGCTGTGGCTGCTGGGCTCGCCGCGCGCGGTGACCTCCGTGCTCGCCAACACCGCCCACGAGAACTCCGAGGTGGAGGACCTGTCGGTGACCGTGCTGGCCTACGAGCGGGCCCTGGCCACGCTGACCGCCTCCGTCGTCCACCACGGCGAGCCGCAGGGCATCGTCGTGCAGGGCCGCGAGGCGTCCGTGTCCCTGTCCGGCGAGGTGGTCGCCGACACCGCGCAGTCCAACGGGTTCCCCGTCCCCGGCGGGAACCCGGAGCTCGTCGAGCGGCTGCGCGAGCTGGCCGCCGCCCACCGCCCCCTCGCGCACACCGGTCACACCGGTCAGGTCGACGACGTGCTGACCGCGCTGGAGACCGGCCGGGCGCCCGCGGTCGACGGCCGCGACGGCCGGCGCACCATCGAGCTCATCACCGCCGTGTACCGGGCGGGGATCGAGGGCCGCACCGTCGAGCTGCCGCTGGCCGCCGACGACCCGTGGTCCGCCGCCGGCACCCTGCCCGCGCGCGCCCCGCGCTTCTACGCCAAGAGCGCCTCCGTGGACGACCTGGGCGGGTCGATCACCGTGCCCGGCGACCCCGCGGAGCGGGCGGTGGCCCGGTGAGCGCCGACGGCGGCACGTACGCGCCCGCCCCGTTGCCCGACCCCGTCGTGTCCGAGGGCGAGTTCCCGATCGCGGCGGTCGGCCTGGACCACGGCCACGTGTTCGGCATGTGCGAGGGGCTGCTGGGCGCCGGGGCCACGCTGAGCTGGGTCTACGACCCCGACCCGGCGAAGGTGGAGCGCTTCCGCGAGCGGTTCCCGCAGGCGCGCGCGGCCCGCTCGGAGGCGGAGGTCCTCGACGACCCGGCGGTGCGGCTCGTGGCCGGTGCCGCCGTCACCAGCGAGCGCTGCGCGCTGGGCCTGCGGGTGATGGACGCCGGCAAGGACTACTTCACCGACAAGGCGCCGCTGACGACGCTGGAGCAGCTGGCCGCCGCCCGCGAGGGCGTGCGGCGCACCGGCCGCAAGTACGCCGTCTACTACTCCGAGCGCGTCCACGTCGAGGCCGCCGTGTTCGCCGGCCAGCTGATCGAGCAGGGCGCGATCGGGAAGGTCGTGCAGGTCATCGGGATGGGCCCGCACCGCCTGAACGCCGCGAACCGGCCCGCGTGGTTCTTCGAGAAGGACAAGTACGGCGGCATCCTCGTCGACATCGGCAGCCACAACGTCGACCAGGTCCTGCACTACACCGGGTCCACGAGCGCCCGGGTGGTCAACAGCCAGATCGCGAACTACGCGAACCCCGAGCACCCGGAGCTCGACGACTTCGGCGACGCCAACCTCGTCACGGACACCGGCGCCACCGGCTACTTCCGCTGCGACTGGTTCACCCCCGACGGCCTGCAGTCCTGGGGCGACGGGCGCACGTTCATCCTCGGCACCGAGGGGTACATCGAGCAGCGCAAGTACTTCAACCTCGGCACCCAGGACGGGCCCGGCCACGTGTTCCTGGCCAACGGCGAGCAGGAGACGCACTTCCGGGTCTCGGGCAAGGTCGGCTACCCGTTCTTCGGGCAGCTCGTGCGCGACTGCCTGGAGCGCACCGAGACGGCGATGACGCAGGAGCACGCCTTCACCGCCATCGAGCTCGCGGTGCAGGCGCAGGAGGCGGCGGTGGACCTGTCCCCGGTGCCGCGCGGGGGCGCGGCGGCCCGGGTGGGCTGAACCGGCCTGGTGCTCCCGCCCGCGGGGGTGCACAGTCGCTGGCGTGCCGTGCGACGCAGCGCGTGCGTCCCGGGCGCCGCGCTCGCGCAGCGCCGCCCGGGCGCTGGCCGCCGCCGCGGCGCTGCTGCCGCTCGCCTGGGCGTTCACCCCTCCCGCCCCGGCGCACCCGCCGCCGGTCCCGCCCCTGCCGCCGCGGGCGCGGGTGGTCGCCGACCTGCTGGCGCCCGTCTACGGCGCGGGGCGGCCCGTGCCGCTGCTGCCCGTGGCGGCGCTGCTGCGGCCCGCGCTGCCGGGCGAGCGCGGGGACCGCGTCCTGGCCTACCGCTGCGAGGCGCCCGGGCCGGTGGGCGCGGTCGCGGTGACGACGGTGGCGGCCGAGCCGGTGTGGACGCCGCTGCCGGCGGAGTCGCGCGACGGCGCCGTGCCCGCGCTGGTCTGCGACGGCCGGACCCGCACGGCCGGCGTGGTCCTGGTGGCCACGGGCGGCGGGGGCGCCCCGCCGTCCGGCCCGTCCCCGGTGCTGCTCCTGGTCCGGGAGGTGCCCGCGCGCTGAGCGCCCCGCCGACGGCTGTCGGACCCGCGTGCCACGCTGCGGCGGTGACCGCAGCGCAGGACGGGGTCCGTCAGTCGCCCGACCCGACCACCGCGGGCGCCCTGCGCCTGGCCGTGCACGTCGACCGGCCGGCGCAGCTGGTCCACTCCTTCGCCCGCGACCCGGAGAACCTGCCGCGCTGGTCCAGCGGCGTGGGCGACGCCGTCGAGCACGAGGACGGCGAGTGGTGGGTGCGCACACCCGCGGGCCGCGCGCGGTTCCGGTTCACCGGCGACGAGCCCGGTGTCCTGGACCACGAGGTGCTCACCCCCGCCGGTGAGAGCGTGCGGGTGCCGCTGCGCGTGGTGCCCGACGGCGAGGGGTGCGAGGTGGTGTTCACGCTGCTGCGCCCGCCGGGGGCGGGCCAGGAGGAGTTCGCCCGCGACGCCGCCGCCGTGCGCGCGGACCTGGCGCGCCTCAAGCGCGTCGCGGAGGCCCTCCCGGGGTGATCAGCCGCCCCACCCCGCGGGTACCGGCCGGCCGGGTCGCAGGGGCACCAGTTCCGCGGCCTCGGCGCCGTGCACGACCTCCGCGGCCAGCAGCCGCGCGACGGCCGGCGCCAGCGTGAGCGCCGCGTGCAGCACCGCGACGTGGAGCCCGGCGGTCCCCGGGACGGGGCCGGTCAGCGGCAGGCCGTCCGCGGGCACCGGGCGCACCCCCGTCCGCGCGCCGAGGACGCGGACCGCGCCGGGCGCGACGTCGAACGCGTCCAGGACCCGCCGGCGGACCTCCTCGCCCGCCGCCCGCGGGTCCCCGCCCGCGCCCTCCTCGCCGGCGGTCGCCAGCAGCAGCCCGGCGGCGGCCTCGCGGACCTCCAGGTCCGGGGCGGCGACGAGGGTGCCCACCAGGCCCGGGGGAGCGGACAGGCGCACCAGCAGCGCCGGGGACCCCGCGACGGGCAGGTCCAGGCCCAGCGGCGCGCACAGCGCGCGGGTGCCCGTCCCGGCGGCGAGGACGACGGCGTCGGCGGGCACGGTCCCGGCCGTCGTGCGCACGCCGGTGACCCGTGCGCCGCGCACGTCCAGCCCCGTGGCGGCCGTGCGCGGCAGGACCCGCGCCCCGCGCGCCCGGGCCGCCCGCGCCAGCGCCCGCACCAGCGCCACCGGGTCCACCGCGCCGTCGCGCACCAGGTGCGGGGACCGCTCCGGCCGCACCCGCAGATGCGGTTCGAGCCGGGCCAGCCGCCCGGCGTCCAGCAGCCGCTCCCCGGGACCCAGCGGCACGTCCGCGGCGAAGGGCTGCGCGCCCCACGTCACGCACCCCCGCCACCGCACCCGGGCGCCCGGCACCTGCGCCTCCAGGCGCCGGTGCTCCGCCAGCGCCAGCCGGCGCAGCGGGGTGCTCGCGTCGGGCGGGTCGCTGCCGCGCGGCTCGCCGATCCACGCGAAGGAGTCCGCGGTCACGCCGGAGGCGGGCGGCCCGGCGTCCAGCAGGACGACGTCGGCGCCGGCGCGCGCCACCTCGTGCGCCACCGCCGCGCCGACGATCCCGGCGCCCACCACGACCACCCGCACCGCTCGCCCTCCCCGTGCCCTCCCGCCAGGCTGCCGGGCCGCGCGGGGCGGCGCGAGGGAGTTCCCGTCCTCCGGCCGGGAGGGCGCCGTCTTCGCTTGACCACGGCTCCAGCGAAGAGGACGCTGGAGCCGTGGCGGGGACGCGCCCGTACCGGATGGGGGTCCGGGCCGCGAGCACCGAGCGCACCCGCCGGCGCCTCCTCTCGGCCGCTCGGGCCGAGTTCCTCACCAGGCCCTACGACGACGTCCGGCTCGCGCGCGTCGCCGCGGCGGCCGGAGTGAGCCAGCAAACCCTGCTCAACCACTTCACCTCCAAGGAGAACCTGTTCCTCGCCGTCCTCGACGAACTGGGGGCGGAGATCCGGGCGGCCCGCGCGCCGGTGCCCCGCGGAGACGTCGACGCGGCCGTCGCGCAACTGCTGCGCGAGTACGAGGAGTACGGCGACGCGTACGCGTTCCTGCTCCCGGCGGTCGAGCGCGCGCCTGACCTGCTCGGCGGGGTCCTCGCTACGGCGCGGACCACCCACACGTCCTGGCTGGCGGACGTCTTCGGCGACGTCCTGCCCCACGATCCGCGCCACCGGCGGCGCGTCCTGGCGGCCCTGTACGCCTCGACCGACGTGGGGACCTGGAAGCTCCTGCGCCGCGACCTGGGGCGCTCGCGCGCCGAGACCGGCGCCACCCTGCGGCTGATGCTCCGCGCCGTGCTCGCCGCAGCGGCCGGACCCTGACGGCGCACCGTCCGGAGGAGGAACGATGCACCACCTGCTCGCGCTCTGGGAGGGCGGTGGAACCGTCCCGGTGGAGCTGGGCGTGACCCGGCGCCTGCTGTCCCGGGGGCACACCGCCACCGTGCTGGGCGACCCGACGATGGAGGGCGCCGTCACGGCGCTCGGGGCCGAGTTCCGTCCCTGGGTCGAGGCGCCGCACCGCGTCGACGAGGGCGTCGACGGCGACCTGTTCCGGGACTGGGAGTGCCGGACGCCGTTCGGGCAGTTCGCCCGCGTGCGCGACCGGCTCTTCACCGGCCCGGCCGCCGCGTTCTCCCGGGACACCCGCCGCGTCCTGGCGGAGCGGCCCGCCGACGTGCTGCTGGCCAACGGTGCGCTGCTCGGCGCGCTGGCGGGTGCTGAGTCCCTCGGCGTCCCCCAGGTCTGCCTCATGCCGAACATCTACTTCGCCCCGGCGCCGGGGATGCCGCCGCTCGGGCTGGGGCTGCGCCCCGCGCGCGGTCCGCTGGGGCGCGCCCGGGACGACCTGGTCAACGGCGCCGTGAGGAGGATGTGGGACCGGGGGATGGGTGACTTCAACGCCGCGCGCGCCCTCCTCGGGCTGCCGCCCGTGCGGACGGTCTACGAGCAGTGGGACCACGCCGCCCGCGTGCTGGTCCTCACCTCGCGCGCCTTCGACTTCCCCGCCCGGCTGCCCGCCAACGTGCGCTACGTCGGCCCCGTCCTCGACGACCCTCCCTGGGCCGGACCGGTCGACCTGCCCCCGGGCGACGAACCGCTCGTCGTCGTGGGGCTCTCGAGCAGCTACATGCGGCAGGTCCCCCTGCTGCGGCGGGTCGTCGCGGCCCTGGACCGGCTGCCCGTGCGCGGGCTGGTCACCACGGGCCCGGCCGTCGACCCGGGCGAGGTGCCCGGCACGGACCGGGTGCACGTCGTGCGCAGCGCCCCGCACGCGCAGGTGTTCCCGCTGGCCGCGGTGGTCGTCACGCACGCCGGGCACGGCACGACGGTCAAGGCCCTGGCGGCCGGTGCCGCGGTGCTGGGCCTGCCCATGGGGCGCGACCAGGCCGACAACGTCGTCCGGTTCGTCCACCGCGGGGCGGGTCTCGGGCTGAAGCCCACCGCGTCCACGGCCGCCATCGCGCGCGCGGTCCGCCGGCTGCTCGAGGAGCCGTCGTTCCGGGCAGCGGCCGCCCGGCTGGGACGGGCGCTGCGCGAGGACGCCGCGTCCTCACCGCTCCTGGAGGAGGTGGAGGCGGCGGGCTCGCGAGCGCCGCGCGAGACCGTCCCCTGACACCCCGCCCGGGCGGCGCGGCACGATGGGGGACCGTGCCCGTCACCCCCGCCCACCCGGCTGCCGTCCTGCCGCTGCTGCGCGGGCCCCTCGTGCCGGCGGCGCTGGTCGCGGGGGCCGTCGCGCCGGACGTGCCGTACTCGCTGCGGGCCACGGGGATCCCGGTCAGCGCGCAGTCCTGGTACGAGCCGTTCCTCAACGCGACCACCTCGCACAGCGCGGCGGGCCTGCTGCCCGTCGCCCTGCCGCTGGCGCTCGCGCTGTTCGCGCTCTGGCTGCTCGCGCGGCGACCCCTCGCCGCGCTGCTGCCCGCGCTGGCTCCGCGGCCGGACCGCACCCGCCGGGCGTGGTGGGCGGGTGCGGCGCGGGTCCTCGTGTCCGCGCTGGTGGGGATCGCGACGCACCTGGTGTGGGACGGCCTGACGCACGGTGACGGCTGGCTGGTGCAGCGGTTCCCGGCGTCGGGCGAGCCGGCGTTCGCCGGGCTGACGCGGGCGCGGGTGTGGGAGCACGGCAACAGCGTCGCCGGGCTGCTCGTGCTGGCGGTGTTCGCGCACCGCCGGCGCGCCCGGCTGCTCGCCGGTCTGGACGGCCCGGCCCGGCGCCGCGCCGGGACCGCGCTGGTGCTCGCGGCGGGCGCCGCGCTGACCGGCGCGGTGCTCGCCGCCCGCCGGTGGTGGGGCGAGACCGGCGTGAGCGGCCTGCACCTCCTCGAGGGCGTCGCCTCGGACGCCGTCAAGGGCGCGGGCGCCGCCCTGGGGCTGGCGGCGGTCGTCGCGGTGGCGGCCTGGTGGGTGCACCGCGCCGCGACCGGGCACCGCCTGGCGCCCGCCCGCTCCCGCGGCGGACGATGACGCCGACCGACTCGACTCGACCGACCCGACCGACAGGAGGGGGCCCGCCGTGGTCCTGCCGACCAGCCACCCCCACCAGCGCTACAGCGTGCGCGGCTACCAGGAGCAGGAGCACCCCGCCGGTGACGGGTTCTCCTGGTCGTGCGAGCTGCTGCGCCACGGGCAGAGCTTCGGGCTCGTCAGCGACGAGGGACGGGGCGGGGAGTTCCGGTACGCGTTCACCGACAGCGCCCGCGGCGAGGAGTTCTGCGAGGCGGCGCGCGCCCTGCACCCGGACGCCGAGCGGCCCGCCGACCGCCTCGTCGACGAGCTGCTCACCGCCCGGCAGATGGACGCCCTGGACCAGGTCGCCTACTGCTTCGCCGAGGACCGGTTCGAGGAGACCGGCGAGCACCGCCTCGCCGACCCCGGGCTCAGCCTGGAGCAGGTGCGCCACGCCCTGGCCACCGAGCACCCCGAGCGGAACCCGCGCGTGTGGGACCGCTCCGTCTCGGCGATGGTCCCCGTCCTGCCCGACCCGCCCCGCTGACTCCTGGCGCGTCCACCACCCCTCCCGGTCGCGGGAAGGGTGGTGAACGCGCCAGGAGTCGGACGGGGAGGCGGGGTCAGGCGAGGCCGAGGGCGTCGAGGACGCGCTCGGACGCCCGGCCGTCCTCCAGCGCGCACCAGCGCTCGCGGAACCGCGCGTACTGCTCCTCGCTCGCCGCGGCCACGCCCGGCAGGTCCCGCAGCGCCGCGGTGAGGGAGTCCTGGTCGCGCAGGACCGGGCCGGGACCCTCGGTCTCCAGGTCGATCGTGAAGCCGCGCAACCGGTCCCGGTAGTGCTCCAGGTCGTACGCGTACAGCAGGACCGGCTTGCCGGTGACGGCGAAGTCGAACATCGAGGAGGAGTAGTCGGTGACCAGGACGTCGGCGGCCAGGTACAGGTCGGAGATGTTTGGGTGCCCGGAGGCGTCGCGCACCCGCTCACCGGTGGCCGGCCGGCGGTGGTGGGCGACGTAGTGGTGCAGCCGCAGCAGCACCACGACGTCCGGCCCGAGCCGCTCCGTGAGGGCCGCCACGTCCAGCCCGAGGGGCGCGTCGGTGGCCGCGGCGGCCTCGTCGTCGCGGTACGTCGGCGCGTACAGGACGGCGGTCGCGCCCTCCGGCACGCCCAGCGCGGCGCGCACGCGCGCGCGGCGCTCGTCGCGGTCGCCGGCGTTCAGCACGTCGTTGCGCGGGTAGCCCGTCTCCAGCACCGCGCCGGTGCGCCCGAACGCCGCCAGCAGCAGCTGCGTCGCCGCCGGGCTGGGGGAGACGAGGTGGTCCCAGCGGGCGATGTCCTCGTCGAGGGCGGCCATGACGTCCTCGGCCGGCAGGGAGGCGGCGTCGCGGTGGATGCGCTTGAGCGGGGTGCCGTGCCAGGTCTGCAAGTACCGCGCCCCGGGGGGTTTGCGCCACTCGTCGAGCTGCACGTGGGTGTTCGACACCAGCAGGTCCGCGGACTCCAGCGCCGCCACGGCCTCCGGCGTCCCGATCGGCACCGTCGCCGTGCCGGGCGGGAACGCCGCCGCGTGGCGGGCGTCGGCCAGCCACAGGTGCTCGTCGCCGGTGCGCCCGCGCGCCAGCAGCGCCTCGTGCAGCGCGCGCGGGTTGTCCGCGTACCGGCCGTTGAACGCGTTCCAGACGACCCTCACCGGCCGGCCCGCCCGCGCCCGAGCGCGAACCAGGCCAGCGGCAGCAGGCCCGCCGAGCTGGTCACGGCCAGCGCGAGCGCCCACGCGGCCTTCGGCCCGCGCACCCGCTCGCGCGGGGTGCGGGTCAGGTCCGCGAGGGCCACCGCCCGCAGGACCGCGTCCGCCACCCCCGCGGCCACCAGCGCCCGCTGCACCCCCGGATCCAGCTCCCGCCACCGCGCGTCCGCTCGTCCCACGTCGACCTCCTCGTCCGTCCCGCCTGCTCCGTCCCGCCGGGACCTTCCGCCGGGACCCGTCATCCTGCCCGGGGGCCGCGCGCACCGGGACAGCCGGGCCGGGCGCCGGCGGGACGGCGCAGCGGCCCCCGCCGGGTCCGCGCCGGTGCCCGCGGCCGGGTCCGGCCCGGCCGCGCACGCCGTCAGCGCGGCCGCGGACAGCACCAGGGCCGCGGCCGCCGGCGCGAGGCGCCGCGCCCCGTTCACGGTTCGAGGCACTCGGGCACCGAGTCGCCCGGACCGCCGGGGCGACCGGTGCGCCCGGCGGGGTCGAGCACCTCCACCCGCCGGACCGCGGGGAACTGGTGCAGGGAGGGCAGGAGGTGACCGGCGACCGTGACGGTGGAACCCCCGCTGGAGCAGCCGCCGACCAGGCGCACGCGGGCCGTGCCGCCGGAGATCGACAGGCGGTCGAAACCCGTGGCGCCGGAGGCGACCAGCCGCAGGCCGCGCGCGTGCTCGGCCGCCGTCGGCCCGGCGAACACGCGGTCCAGCACGCCCGTGGCCGGGGCTCCGGGGACCACCTGGCGCGTCACCGGCACGAAGAAGGGCTCCTCGTTCCGCAGGAAGCGGCCCTCGTCGAAGAACCACACCCGCCGCGGGACCGTGCGGAACGCCGCGTCGACGTCGACGACGACGCGGTCGGGCGAGCGCAGGGTCGACACCCGGAACGGCTGGCGGCGGGCCAGGCCGATGCCGTAGGTGGTCACCGCCTCGAAGTCGCCGGAGCGCACGACGGACACCACGTTCGGCAGCGCGAACGCCAGGCGCCCGGGGGCGGTCGGGTCCCCGGCCGCATCGTGCGCGTCGGCGCTCTCGAAGCGCACCTGCAGGACGGCCCGGCCGGCGACGGGCACAGGCTCACCGGAGCCGTCCCCGACCAGGGCGGGCACCCAGCCGACGTCCCGCCGCGCGGGCAGGCCGCCGCGGAAGTCGAACACGACCCGGTCGAAGCCCGGGTGGTGCGCGGCGCGGACGCCCACCAGCACCGGGACCGCCGGGGCCGCCCCGGCAGGCGGGGCGGCTGCGGCGACCGGAGCGCCGGTGAGAAGGAGCAGGGGAGCCAGGAGCAGGGCGGCCGCGCGCGGCGACCGGCCCGGACGACGGGACCTGCGGATCACGAGCACGGGGCACCTCCCGGTGGTCGTCCCGGACGCGCCGTCGCGTCCGGGCGCGGCACCAGCGTGCGCCCGGGGGGCGGGTCCCGGCAGGGACGAAGGTCACGTCCGCGGCGCCGGGTCCCGCGCGTCTCAGCCGCGGACCGGCTCGCCCCGCGAGGACACCTGGTCGCTCGCGCCGGGCACGGGTTCGGCCGGGTCGCTGCCCAGCGCGACGATCCGGTTGCGGTCGTCGACGTGCACCACGTGCGGGCGGTGCGCGGCGCGCTCGGCCTCCTCGACCTCCACGTAGGAGATGACGATGACCACGTCGCCGGGGTGGACCAGGTGGGCGGCGGCGCCGTTGACCTTCACCTGCCCGGTGCCGGCCTCGCCGACGATGACGTACGTCTCCAGTCGGGCGCCGTTCGTCACGTCGACGACCTGCACCTTCTCGCCCTCGACGAGGTCGGCCGCCCGGCACAGGTCGGCGTCCAGGGTGATCGAGCCGACGTAGTGCAGGTCCGCCTGCGTCACCGTGGCCCGGTGGACCTTGCCGTTCATCAGCGTGCGGCGCACCGCCTGCTCCTCCGCTCCCCGGGGTGGTCCCCGTCCGTGGGGGAGGAGCATCGCACGCCCCGTCGTTGTTCCCGCGCCGCCCGCCCTCGCCTCGCGGCGACCCGTGCGCAGGAGCACACTCCCCGCGACGGCGCCCGGTGGAGCCCCCCGGCCGGCCCGTGGCCGTGGCCCTCCCGGGCCGGTGGGACGACCCCCGAGGAGCCAGCGTGACCGACCGCATCGCCGACGTGTGGGGCACCCGCACCCCGCACCCGCGGGGCACGCCGTGGCCCGTGCGCGTCGACTCCCACCTCGACGCCGGCCTCGCCGAGGCCGACGTGGACCGCTGGGTGCAGTCCGCGTGCGTGCTGTGCAGCAACGGCTGCGGCTGCGACATCGCCGTCAGGGACGGGCGGGTGGTCGGAGTGCGGGGCCGGGCCGCCGACGTGGTCAACCACGGCCGGCTTGGCCCCAAGGGCCTGTACGGCTCCTGGCAGTGGAACCGCACCGACCGCCTGACCCGCCCGCTGGTGCGCGACGCTTCCGGCGTCCTCGTCGAGTCCGACTGGGACACCGCCATGGGCCGCGTCGTGCAGCGCTCGCGCGAACTGCTGGCCACCGACGCCGGTGCGCTGAGCCACGCCTTCTACACCAGCGGGCAGCTGTTCCTGGAGGAGTACTACGCGCTCGCCGTCGTCGGCAAGGCCGGGCTCGGCACCCCGCACATGGACGGGAACACGCGCCTGTGCACGGCGACGGCCGCCGCCGCGCTGAAGGAGAGCTTCGGCTCCGACGGGCAGCCGGGCAGCTACTCCGACGTCGAGCACGCCGACGCGGTGTTCCTGTACGGGCACAACATGGCCGAGACGCAGACCGTGCTGTGGGCGCGGGTCCTGGACCGCGTGCACGGCGCCGACCCGCCCGTCGTCGTGGCCGTCGACCCGCGCACCACGAAGGTCGCCGAGGCCGCCACCGCCACCGGCGGCGTGCACCTGGCCCCCGTCCCCGGCACCAACCAGGCGCTGATGAACGGCCTGGTCCGCGAGGTCGTCGCCAACGGCTGGGTCGACGAGGAGTACGTGCGCCGCCACACCCTCGGCCTCGACGACCTCGTGGCCACCGTCGAGGAGTGGACGCCGGAACGGGTCGCGGAGGTGTGCGACGTCCCCGCCCGCGACGTGCGCCGGGCCGCGGAGGTGTTCGGCACCTCCGAGCGGGTCCTGTCCACGGTGCTGCAGGGCTTCTACCAGTCCCACCAGGCCACCGCCGCCTCCTGCCAGGTGAACAACCTGCACCTGCTGCGCGGCCTGCTCGGGCGGCCCGGCTGCGGGGTGCTGCAGATGAACGGCCAGCCCACGGCGCAGAACACCCGCGAGTGCGGCGCCGACGGCGACCTGCCGGGGTTCCGCAACTGGGACAACCCCGAGCACGTGCGGCAGCTCGCCGACCTGTGGAACGTCGACCCGCTCGTCGTCCCGCACTGGTCCCCGCCGACCCACGCCATGCAGATCTGGCGCTACTGCGAGCAGGGGTCCGTGCGGTTCCTGTGGATCTCAGGGACGAACCCGGCCGTGTCGCTGCCGGAGCTGGGCCGGATCCGCTCGATCCTCGAGCGCGAGGACCTGTTCGTCGTCGTGCAGGACGGCTTCCTCACCGAGACCGCGCGGTACGCCGACGTGGTGCTGCCCGCGGCGCTGTGGGGCGAGAAGCAGGGGACGTTCACCAACGTCAACCGCACCGTCCACCTGTCGGAGAAGGCCGTCGACCCGCCGGGGGAGGCGCGCAGCGACCTCGACGTGTTCCTGGACTACGCGCAGCGCATGGACCTCCGCGACCGCGACGGGGATCCGCTGATCACGTGGACGACGCCGGAGGAGGTGTTCGAGGCGTGGAAGGAGTGCACCCGCGGCCGCCCCTGCGACTACACGGGCCTGAGCTACGAGCAGCTGCGCGGCGGCAGCGGCGTGCCCTGGCCGGTGAACGCCGACGCCCCCGAGGGCACCGACCGGCTGTACGCCGACGGGGTGTTCCCGACCGACCCCGACGTGTGCGAGTCGTACGGGCACGACCTGGTCACCGGCGGCTCGCTCGACGAGCGGACCTACCGGGCCCTGGAGCCCGCCGGGCGGGCGTTCCTCAAGGCCGCGGCCTTCTCCCCACCGCCGGAGACGCCGTCGGGGGAGTTCCCGTTCGTCCTCACCACCGGGCGGACCGTCTACCACTTCCACACCCGCACCAAGACGGGACGCTCGCGGCAGCTGCAGCGGGCGGCCCCGGACGCCTGGGCGGAGCTGTCCGTGGCCGACGCGGGTCGCCTCGGCGTGGCCGAGGGCGACCTCGTGCGGGTGGAGTCGCCGCGCGGGCACGTCGTCGTCCCGGCTCGGATCGGGCGCGGGCGCGACGGGGTGGTGTTCGTGCCGTTCCACTTCGGCTGGTTCGACGTCCCCGGTGACGTCCCCGGTGACGTCCCCGGTGACGTCTCCGGCGGGGGCTCCGGCGACGGCTCGCCACCCGGGCGCCCGCGCACCGCCAACGAGATGACGATGACCGAGTGGGACCCCGTCTCCAAGCAGCCGGTGCTCAAGGTCGCGGCCGTGCGCGTCGTGCGCGCCGGACCGGGGGAGGGACCGGCGCCCGCGCCCACCACCACCGCGTCCGCCCCCGCCGACCCGGGGTCGGTCCCGCCGACCACCGGGGGGCCGGACGCGGCGACCAGCGAGCGGTTCGACGCCGCCCCGCCCCCGCCGCCTGCCCCGGGCCGCTGCGGCCCGTCCGCCTCGACCCCGGGGAGCTGACCGTGCACCTGCCGATCTACGTGGGCCTGCAGCACGCGGCCAGCGCGACGCTGGCCGACTCCTTCCGCCAGGTGGCGCGGGGGCACGCCGCCGAACCGGACGTCGTCGTCGACTGCCGGCGCCTCGCCGGCTGGTGCGACGCGCACGTGGAGCGGCTGGCGCCGGTGGCCGAGCGCTACGGGGAGCGTCCCGACGACGAGCCGGAGCGCCTGCACGCGCAGGGGCTGCCGGGGGTGCGCAGCGGCGGGGTGGGGCTGCTGCGCGACCTGCAGGACCTGTACGTCCTCGCCTCGTTCGTCGACGTGACCTGGACGGTGCTGGGCCAGGCGGCCCAGGGCGTCCGCGACCGCGAGCTCCTGGGCGTCGTCCGCTCGTGCGAGGAGGACACCCGGCGGCAGCTGGTGTGGCTGCTCACCCGCCTGAAGCAGGCAGCGCCCCAGGCGCTCATCGCCGCCGGCGGCTCGACATGAGCGGTGGTGACGGGGACGGGCGTGGCCCCGGCGGGCTGCTGGAGGCGGCCGAGCGGCGCGCTGGGCGCCCGGGCGCGGGCGCGTACGCCTTCGCCCTGTGCCTGGTGGTGGTGTGCGCGGCCGGCCTGGCCGCGCTGCTGCTGCGCCAGCCGCTGCTGTTCCCGAGCCTGGGACCCACCGTCGTGCTGTTCTTCGAGTCGCCGCGCCAGTCGGCCTCCGCGCCCCGCAACACCCTCGTCGGGCACGTCGTGGCGGTCTCGGCCGGCGCCGCCTGCCTGGCCCTGTTCGGCCTGCAGGACCACCCGCCTGCCACGCAGGAGGGCGTCACGCTCGCGCGCCTGGTGGCCGCGGGCCTGTCCGTGGCCCTGACGGCTCTCGTGCTGAAGCTGCTCGCCGCCCCGCACCCGCCCGCGGGGGCGACGACGCTCCTCGTCAGCCTCGGTCTGCTCACCTCGGCCACCGAGCTGACGAGCGTCGTGGCGGGCGTCGTGCTGGTGACCGCGCTGGCGGTCGCCCTGAACCGCGCGCTCGGGGTCCGCCAGCCGCTGTGGCGCTGACCCGACGGGCGAGTCCCCCGGGGGTGTTGACAAGCTCCCCGGCCGGCGTGAGGCTCGACCTCGCGTTGCAACGTTGCACACGGTGGTGCGCTCGCTGACGACGCACCACCACCGACGAGGAGAACCCCGTGTCCACCAGCACCCCCGCCGCCTCGCAGTCCTCCGCCCGCGTCAGCGCCGTCGTCGACCTCGACGTGCGCGGCCCGAAGATCAGCCGGCACTTGTACGGGCACTTCGCCGAGCACCTGGGCCGCTGCATCTACGGCGGCTTCTGGGTGGGGGAGGACTCGCCCATCCCCAACGAGGGCGGCATCCGGCTGGATGTCGTGCAGGCTCTGCGGGAGCTGGCGATCCCGAACCTGCGCTGGCCGGGGGGCTGCTTCGCCGACACCTACCACTGGCGCGACGGCATCGGGCCGCGCTCGGAGCGCCCGCGGATGGTCAACTCCCACTGGGGCGACGTGGTGGAGGACAACGCCTTCGGCACCCACGAGTTCATGCACCTGTGCGAGCTGCTGGACACCCAGGCGTACGTGTCGGCCAACGTCGGCTCGGGGACGGTGCGCGAGGCGGCGGAGTGGATCGAGTACCTGACCCGCGCCGATGACTCCCCGATGGCCGCGCTTCGCCGGGCCAACGGGCGCCAGGAGCCGTGGCGGGTGCCGTTCTGGGGGCTGGGCAACGAGCCGTGGGGCTGCGGGGGCAACATGGGCGCCGGTGCCTACGCCGAGCTGGCCCGCCAGTTCGGCACCTACGCGCGTGAGCACGGCGGCAACAGCCTGTACCGCATCGCGGCGGGGGCGGCGGACGCCGACTACGCCTGGACCGAGGTCCTCATGCAGAACCTGGGCCGCTACCTGGGCGCCGGCCAGGTCAGCGGGCACGGCA
>NZ_JBEUEI010000033.1:0-42080 GCF_041020755.1 Kineococcus terrestris
GGAGGTGCGCACCTCCCGGGGGCCGGGTGCCGGGGCGGGGCTCACGCGCCGCAGCACGCCCCGCTGTCCGCGCCGCCGGTGAGCTGGGCACCGCTCGGCACGCCCAGCGCGGGGTTGCGGTCGAAGAACCCGACGGGCTTCAGCGCGAAGCCCGAGCGGTCGACCGGCATGACCGGCCAGTCCTCCGGCCGCGGGAAGTGGGTCAGCCCGAACGTGTGCCACAGGACGACGTCCTGGCCGTCCAGGTCGCGGTCCGCGGCCGCGTAGGCGGGCAGCCCCGCCCCGCCGGGGTTCTGGTTGACGAAGTCGCCGGCCGGGTAGCGCTCGGCCGGGTCGTAGCGGGTCACCCACAGGTGCCTGGCCGCGAACGTCGCCCGCTCGTGCACCGAGGAGGACTCGTCGGCCAGCAGCAGCGGCTGGTGCTGCGGGTGCAGCGCGTACCCCGTGGGCTGCCCCAGGCGGTTGGTCCGCTCGGTGCTCAGCACGTGCCACACCCGCCCGCGCGCGCCGTCGGCCTCCCGCTGCGCCCGCGACTCCGACGTCAGGCGCGTGGCGCGGCGCCCGAACGCGTTGCCGCGCGGGTTGCCCGGCCCGACCGGGACCCGGACGGCGTCGACCTCCTCCACGGCGTTGACGACGCCGTCGACCGTCATGTCCAGCCGGGCGGAGAACAGGTGCTGGTGGAACGGCGCGGCCAGGCCGGGGGCGATCTCGGTGGAGTGCTCCAGCCCCTCGGGCGGGTACGCGGCCGTGAACACCACCCCGGTGGCCTTGGCCTCCAGCTCGATCGTGCCGTCCAGGTACAGGTACCAGTAGAACCCGTAGTCGTAGTTGCCGATGGTCGTGAAGAACGAGATGACCATGCGCCGCTGGCGGCGGGTCTCCGACATCCCGTTGAACATGTCGGTGTGCTTCCACAGCACGCCCGCGTCCTCCTCGTGCAGGCAGATCGCCTGCGGGACCGTCTTCGGGCGCCCGTGCTCGTCGGCGAACACCGCGTCGAGGTAGTGGATCTCCCCGAGGCAGTCGCAGCCCAGCGCCAGGGAGTTCGCGAACCGCCCGAACAGGTACTCGCCGGTGTCGAAGTAGTTCTGCCACGAGCGCACCGGCGCCGGGTCGGCGTACGGGACGACCATCTCGGCGATCGAGGCGCGGTAGACGACCGGGCGGCCGTCGACGCTGAGCTGGTGCAGCGTCAGGCCCTCGCGGGGGTCGAAACCCACGCGCACGCTCCAGCCCGCCCAGGTCACCACGTCGTCCTCGACGGTGAAGCTCGGCCCGTCCGGCTGGGTGATGTCGATGCGCCGCAGCGCCGACCGGGCCGACGGCTCGCCGTCGGTGTGCGGGGCGGCGTCCCAGCGGCCGGACTCGGCCGGCACGTCGAAGCGCCGGTGGTCCAGCACGTGCAGGACCTCGCGGCGGGTGGGGTCGACGTAGGCGACCAGGCCGTCGACGGGGTGCGCCCACGGCAGGTCCTCGGGGGTGGGCTGGTGGAACCCGAAGACGCGCATGACGCGGCGGCCGGAACCGCGCGGCGCGCCGGGCACGTCGTCGTAGCTGCCCGCGGACAGCGGGACGGTCCGCACGTCCGCGGCGTCGAGCCCGCGGGCCGCCAGGGCCGCCGCCCACCGCGCGTCGGCGGGCACGACCTCGTCGACGAGCGCGAACTCCTCCTCCAGGATCGGCAGCTGACCCTCCGCGGCCCCGTCGACGGTGCGCCGGGAGACGACCCGGGAGCCGGTGAGGGACACGACGACGTCCTCGCCGGTGCCGGTGGCGGTGTCCAGCAGCAGCGCGCGCACCCGCCGGTCCACGGCGTCGCCCGGCGCGAACGCCAGCACCCGCTCCTTGGGCGGTTCCTCCAGGCCGAGGTAGGCGAACCGGGTGGCGGCGGTGACGGCGCCCGCGGCCACGAGGACCTCGCGCGCGGCGTCGACCTCCGCGGCGCTCAGGCGCGCCAGGGGGTGCGCGGGGGCGGCCGGGGCGGTGGTCGCGACGGGGGTGTCGAGCAGGCTCATCGGTCGGTCTCCGTGGTGGTGGGGGTGGTCCGGTCGGTGGGGGCCGCGGTGGCGGCCAGGGACTGCGCGGGCCCGCCCACCTGGTGCGGGACGGTCGCCACCTGCAGGTGGGCGGCGGCCGCGGCGTCCGCGCCGGGGCGCAGCGCCGCGACGAGCGGGCCGAGCAGGTACGAGCCGGCGGTGAGGACGAGGAACACGACGGCCACCGTCCAGCCGCCCACGAGCAGGTCGAAGTTCGAGGCCGTCAGCCACGCGGCCAGCGCCAGGCCGGCCACGCCCAGGGACGGGGCGACGACGGTGTTCCAGCGGCGCGCGTCCACCCGGGTGCGGCGGAAGAACACCAGCACGGCCACGCAGGTCAGCAGCATGAGCAGCACGAAGCCGAGGGTCGCGATGCCCGCCATCCACGTGTAGACCTCCATGACCGGGTCCAGCGCGAACACCGCGAACAGGACGACCATCGCCAGCGCCGAGGCGGTCTGCAGCAGCGAGGCGGTGTGCGGGGAGGAGTGCCGCGGGTGGCTGGCGCCCCAGGCGTGCGGCAGGACGCCGGTGTTCGCCAGCGAGAACACGTACCGGTTGACGACGTTGTGGAACGACAGGACGCAGGCGAACAGGCTCGTCAGCAGCAGGACCTGGACGAGGTCGCCCACGACCGCGCCCGCGAACCGGGTGGCCGTGTCCACGACCATCCCCTCGGGGTCCTCCAGCGCCGCGGCCACCGCCGGGCCGTCGCCCCAGGCGCTGACCACCGCCCACGCCGACAGCGTGTAGAACAGGCCGATCACCAGCAGCGACACGTACGTCGCGCGCGGCACCGTGCGGTCGGGGTCGCGCGCCTCGTCGCGGAACACCGCGGTCGCCTCGAAGCCGATGAACCCCGCCAGGGCGAACATCAGGCCGATGCCGGGCGCCCCGGTCGCGATCCCCGACGGGGTCAGCGCCGCCGTCGAGAAGCCCTCCGGCCCACCGCCGGCCAGCACGACCGCGGCGTCCACGACGAGGACGACGCCGATCTCGCCGACGAGCAGGACGCCGAGGACCCGGCTGGACAGGTCGATGTGCCGGTACCCCAGCACCCCGACCGCCGCGATCGACAGGCCCGCCCACACCCACCACGGCAGGTCCGGGCCGCCCAGGTCCGCGACCACCCCGCCGAGCGCGGCCCCCAGGTACCCGTACACGGCCGCCTGGATCGTCTGGTAGGTCAGCAGCGCCAGGAACGAGGCGCCCAGGCCGTGCGGGCGGCCCAGGCCCGCCCCGACGTAGGTGGAGAACGCGCCCGCGTCCGGCACGTGCCGCGTCATCGCCGTGAACCCGACGGCGAAGAAGAACAGCACCACGCCGCCGAGCGCGTACATGGCCGGGTACCCGGCCCCGTTGCCGATCGCGATGCCGAGGGGGACGCTGCCCCCCACGACGGTGAGGGGCGCCGCCGCGGCGACGACCATGAACACGATGGAGCCGACGCCGAGCCTGCCGCTCAGCCGGCGCTGTCCCGCGGGGGGAGCCGTCGCCGGCGAGCTCGTGGAGTTCGCCATGACCGCGAGCCTGGACCGCGCGGGTTTCCCTCCCGTTCCCCGCGCGTGACGTCCCGCGACCAGCGGGTGGGACGGACCCGCGCGGGCCGTCCCACCCGCGGTCGCGCGCCGGAAACACGGGGGAAACGCGCGCGTGACGCGGGGCGGTCACCGTGTGCCGGTGCCCGGACCCGCCGACCTGCGCGCCCTGCGCCGCACCTCGCCCGTCGACGGGCTGCGCCGCCGGCGCCTGGGGCCCGTGCAGGTGCTGGCGCAGTCGGTGTCGGCCACGGCGCCGGCGGCGGCGATGGCCACCGCGCCCGCCCTGGGCACCGCCGGCGGCGGCACCCCGTCCGTGCTGGCCTACGTCCTCGCCACCGCCGTCGTCCTGCTCGTCGCCTCCGGCGTGCGGCAGTTCGCCCGCCGGATGGTCGCGCCCGGGTCGCTGTACAGCTTCACCGCCAAGGGGCTCGGCCCCGTGCCCGCGCTGCTGGGCGGGACCGCGCTGGCCGTCGGCTACGCCTGCCTCGTCGCCGCCTCGCTGACCGGGGTGGCCCTGTACGCGGGGGCGCTGCTGGCCGGTGCCGCGGGCGCCGTCCCCGGCCCGGCCGCCACCGCGGCCGCCGTCGTCGTCGCGGGCGCCGCGGTGGCCGGGTGCGCCGCGCGGGGGGTGGGGCTGTCGGCGCGCCTCGTCCTCGCCCTGGAGGCGGCCTCCATCGCCGTGGTCGCCGCCGTGCTGCTCGTGCTCGTCCTGCGCGCCGGGCAGGTGGGCGCGCCGGGGCCGGTCGCGGGCGACCTGCTGGCCCTCGGCGGCGGGGACGGCGTCCTGCTGGCCGTCACGGCTTTCGTCGGGTTCGAGAGCGCCTGCTCCCTGGGCACCGAGGCCCGCCGCCCCCTGCTCGTCGTGCCGCGCGCCGTGCGCTGGACCGCCCTGGGCGCCGGCGGCCTGTACGTGGCCGCCGCGCTCGCCCAGGCCGTCGTGCTCTCCGCCGTCCCCGGGCCCGGTGGCACCCCCCTGGCGGACGTGGCCGCCGCGCGGGGCGGCCCCGTGCTCGCCGCCGCCCTGGAGGTCGGCGTCCTGGCCTCCTTCCTCGCCTGCGCCGCCGGGTCCCTCACGGCCCTGGTGCGGCTGCTGTTCAGCGCCGGGCGCGAGGGCGTCCTGCCGGCCGCGCTCGGGCGCGCGCACCCCCGCCGGGCCACCCCCGCCGTCGCGGTCGCCGCCGGCGGCGGCGCGGCCGTGACCGTCCCCGCCGTCCTCCTCCTGGCGGGGGCGGACGCGGGGGAGCTGCTGCGCGGGCTGCTCGTCGCCGGCACCTGCGGCTACGCCACCGCCTACGTGCTGGTGTGCGTGGCGGCGCCGGTCTTCCTGCACCGGATCGGGGAGCTGACCGCCTGGCCCGTGGTCGCCGGCGGTCTGGGGGCCGCCTCGCTCGTCGCGGTGCTCGCGGCCGTCGCCGGGTGGGCCGGTGGTGCCGACCGGGCGTGGCCGGCCGTCACCGCCGCCGCCGTCGCGCTGGGCGGCGCCCGCGCCTGGTGGCTGGTGCGGCGCCGGCCGGCCGTCCTGGCCGCCGTCGGCCTGTACGACGAGACGCGGCGCGAGGACGTCCTCGGCGCGGGGACGGCGTGACCCCGGACGCCGGTGGCCGGCAGCCGCGCGCCGTCGGCACGGCCCTGCGGCTGCTGGAGGAGGTCGCCCGCGCCGGGCCCGGCGTGAGCGCCGCCGAGGTCGCCGAGTCCGCCGGGGTGCCGCGCGCCACCGCCTACCGGCTGCTCAACCTGCTCGTCGCCGAGGAGCACCTCGTGCGGCTGCCGGACCTGTCCGGCTTCGCCCTCGGTGCCCGGCTGGGTGAGCTGGCGCGCGCCGCTGCGCCGCCGGTGCTGCCCACCGCGGCCCGCGACGTGCTGGCCGCCGTGCGCGGGCGGGTGCGCGCGGCGGTGCACCTGTTCGCCGTCGTGGAGACCGGCGGCGCGGCCGGTCGCGCCCTGCGGGTGGCCGACGCCGACCCCGACCTCGGCCTGCCCGTCGGCGAACGCCGCCTCAACCGCTGCCTGGCCGACTCGGCCGCCGGGCGGGCCCTGCTCACCGGCCGCCCGGCGGGGCACGAGGACGGGGTCGCGCCGGGCGTGCGGTGCTGGGCGGTGCCCGTCCTGGCACCGCCCGGCGCCCCCGTCCACGGGGTCGTGGCCGTCCTCGCCGCGTCCGCCCCCACCAGCGGCGCCCACCCGCCCGCCGGTCACGCCGAGCGGCTGGCGCGGGCGGCGGGCGCCCTGGCCCCGCTCCTCGCCTGAGCGGGGCGCGCCGCGCGCGTCAGCCGGCGGCGATCAGCCCCAGCAGGCGCGGCCCGCCGTCGGGCAGCCGCACGACCCGCCCGGTGCTCGTGCGCCACGCCCAGCTGCCGTCGGCCTGCAGGGCGCGGAAGCGCGCCCGGTACTCGCCGCCGGAGGCCAGGGCCCGCGCCAGGGCCTCGCGCACCCCGTCCCGGTCCTCCGGGTGCACCTCCACCTCCAGCTGGTGCGACAGCGGGGCGCCGGAGGTGCTGGAACCCAGCAGCTGCGCGCACCGCGCGTCCCAGGAGACCCGCCCGGTGGCCGGGTCCAGCTCCCACGCGCCGACCGCCGGGTCCAGCAGCGGCGCGGACACCCGCAGCTCGTCCCCGTCGGGCGCGTCCAGGCGGCCCAGCAGCTCCGGGGGCACGAGCTGGCGGGCGGTGGCGGCCGGGACCAGCCGCAGCAGGGCCGTCAGCGTCTCGTGCGACAGGTGGTCGCCCTGGACGACGACCCGGCGGGCCCGGCCGCCCTCGTCGTCCACGGCGACGGCGTCCTCCAGGAGCGTCAGCGCCGGGTCGGCCGTCCGGGGCAGGTCGTCGCCCCAGATGCCGCGCAGCAGGTCCGCCACCTCGCGGGCGCGCGCGGACCGCCCGTGGTGCGGCGCGTCGCCCACTGCTGACCTCCGTCACGTCGACAGGCGGAGCGCGGTGATCGTCCCACGCCCCGCTCCGGGCCGCACGCGCGCCGGGACCGCGCTCGGCGTGGCCCCCCCGGGGGGTGCAGGCGCGCTCACGCTGCGGCATGGTGGTCACCGACACACGCGGTGACGTCCGTCGAAGCGACTGCGGACGCGCGACCCGGGGAGGACGGGGCAGGGTGCGCGAGACGGACGAGCGGATGGCCGGTGCGCTGTGGCCGCACCTGCTCGACGCGGTCGCCGCTGGTGACCAGCGCGTCTACCTGGACAGCCCCCACCGCGGCCGCGTCGTCCTCGTCGCCGAGGAGGAGCTGCAGCGGCTGGAGGCCGCCGCCCGCGAGGCCGAGGCCCGCGCCGGCGGCGTCCTGCCCACCGCCCGCGAGGCCGAGGTGCTGCAGCTGATCGCCGAGGGGCTCAACGGCAGCCAGGTCGCGGGGCGGCTGGGGGTGTCCGCGCACACCGTCGCCCAGCACCTGGCCACGGTGCGCCGCAAGTACGGCGTGCGCAGCAGCACCGCCGCCGTCGACGCCGCCCGCCGCGCCGGCCACCTGCCCGGCTGACCGCGGCACCACCGCACCGGCACCGCTCTCGTCGCGCACTGTGACCGGCGTCATCCCCGCCGCTGGCGGGCGGGCCGCGGCGCGGGTCTAGGGTGCGAGGCGGCCCGGTGCCGACCCGACGCGGGGTCCCGACCCGCTCGGCCGGCACCTCCCGAGGACCGACCGACGACGAAGACGAGGGAGCTCGTGGACCTCTTCGAGTACCAGGCGCGCGACCTGTTCGCGGCGCACGGCGTACCCGTGCTGGACGGCAAGGTGGCGACGACGCCCGAGGAGGCGGTCGCCGCGGCCGAGGCGATGGGCGGCGGCACCGTCGTCGTCAAGGCCCAGGTGAAGACCGGCGGCCGCGGCAAGGCCGGCGGCGTGAAGCTGGCCCACTCCCCGGCCGAGGCGGGTGAGAAGGCCCGCGAGATCCTCGGCATGGACATCAAGGGCCACACCGTCCACCAGGTGATGATCGCCCAGGGCGCGAAGATCGCCGAGGAGTACTACTTCTCCGTGCTGCTGGACCGCTCCAACCGCACCTACCTGGCGATGGCCAGCGTCGAGGGCGGCATGGAGATCGAGCAGCTGGCCGTGGAGCGCCCCGAGGCGCTGGCCCGCGTGAGCGTCGACGCGCTCACCGGCATCGACGCCGCCAAGGCCGCCGAGATCGTCGAGGCCGCCGGGTTCGCGCCCGAGCTGCGCGACGAGGTCGCCGCCGCGATCGTCAAGCTGTGGGACGTGTTCGTCTCCGAGGACGCCACCCTCGTCGAGGTGAACCCGCTGGTGCGCACCGAGGACGGGAAGGTCGTCGCCCTCGACGGCAAGGTCACGCTCGACGAGAACGCCGAGTTCCGCCACCCCGCGCACGCCGACCTGGCCGACGCCGCCAGCGCGGACCCGCTCGAGGCCAAGGCCAAGAGCATGGGCCTGAACTACGTCAAGCTCGACGGCGAGGTCGGGATCATCGGCAACGGCGCCGGCCTGGTCATGAGCACCCTCGACGTCGTCGCCTACGCCGGCGAGGCCCACGGCGGCGTCAAGCCCGCCAACTTCCTCGACATCGGCGGCGGCGCGTCCGCGCAGGTCATGGCCAACGGCCTCGACGTCATCCTGAACGACGCGCAGGTGAAGAGCGTGTTCGTCAACGTCTTCGGCGGCATCACCGCCTGCGACGAGGTCGCCAAGGGCATCGTGTCCGCCCTCGGCATCCTCGGCGACGAGGCCACCAAGCCGCTCGTCGTCCGCCTGGACGGCAACAACGTCGAGGAGGGCCGGCGCATCCTCGCCGAGGCCGACCACCCGCTGGTCACCCTCGTCGACACCATGGACGGGGCGGCCGACAAGGCCGCCGAGCTCGCCGCGACCGGGAGGGCCTGACCCATGGCGATCTTCCTGAACTCCGACAGCAAGGTCATCGTGCAGGGGATGACCGGCTCCGAGGGGCGCAAGCACACCCAGCGGATGCTGACCTCGGGGACGAACGTCGTCGGCGGCGTGAACCCCAGCAAGGCCGGGCAGAGCGTCGACTTCACCGGAGCCGACGGCTCCACCGTCGCGGTGCCCGTCTTCGGCACCGTCGCCGAGGCCCGCGAGGCCACCGGCGCGGACGTCAGCGTGATCTTCGTGCCCGCGAAGTTCACCAAGGCCGCCGCGATGGAGGCCATCGACGCCGACACCCCGCTGGTCGTCGTCATCACCGAGGGCGTGCCGGTGCACGACACCGCCGAGTTCTACGCCCACGCGGCGGCCAAGGGCGGCGTGCGGCTCATCGGCCCCAACTGCCCCGGCCTCATCAGCCCCGGCAAGTCCAACGCGGGCATCATCCCGGCGGACATCACCCCGCCCGGGCGCATCGGGCTGGTCTCCAAGTCCGGCACGCTGACCTACCAGATGATGTACGAGCTGGCCGACATCGGCTTCTCCTCCGCCGTCGGCATCGGCGGCGACCCGGTCATCGGCACCACCCACATCGACGCGCTCCAGGCCTTCCAGGACGACCCGGAGACCGACGTCATCGTGATGATCGGCGAGATCGGCGGCGACGCCGAGGAGCGGGCGGCCAAGTACATCGAGGCCAACGTCACCAAGCCCGTCGTCGGCTACGTCGCCGGGTTCACCGCCCCCGAGGGCAAGACGATGGGCCACGCCGGCGCCATCGTGTCCGGCTCCGCCGGCACCGCCCAGGCGAAGAAGGAGGCCCTCGAGGCCGCGGGCGTGAAGGTCGGCAAGACGCCGTCCGAGACCGCCCGCCTCGCCCGGGAGATCGTCAAGAGCCTCTGAGCAGGCTCTGAGCAGGTCCTCCCGGGGCCGTCCGGGCGTGGGAGCAGCGCCCGGGCGGCCCGGTGGGAGAAGGTGGACGGCGATGTCCACGACCGTCGACCGCCCCACCGCCGCGCGCCCCACCGCCGCCGACCTGCTGCCCCTGCTGGGCGCGGCCGCGCGGGCCGTGCTGCACCTGCTCGTCCCCCTGGCCGTCGTCACGGTCGTCGCCTGGCTGTCCGCCGTGCGCTCCACGTCCTCGCTGGCCTCCGTCGTGCGCGTCGGCGCCGACCTGTGGCTGCTCGGGCACGGCGCCCCCGTGGCCGTCGTCGGCGGCGCCGTGGGCGTCGCGCCGCTGGGGCTGACCCTGCTGGCGGCGCTGGCCTGCCGCCGGGCCGTGCGCGTGTGGGTCCGCGACCAGGCCGAGTCCGAGCGGCCCGTGCCGCACCTGCCCGCCGTCGGGGTGTTCACCGCCGCGTACGGCGTGCTGGTGGGCGCGGTGGCGCTGCTGTCGCGCAGCTCCGTGGCTGCTGCGCCCGCCCTGACCGCCCTCGCCGGCGGCTGCCTCGTCGGCGCCGCCGGCGCGCTGTGGGCGCTGCACCCGCACCGCGCGCCGCTGCCGCCGTGGGTGCCCGCCCCCCTCGTGCGCGCCCTGCGCCCGGCCGGCGGGGCGCTGGCCGGTCTGCTCGGCGCCGGGGCGCTCCTGCTGGCGGTGGCCCTCGTGGCCGGGCGCGAGCGCGTCCTGCTGCTGCACACCTCCCTCGACCCCGGGCTGGTCGGCGGTGCGCTGCTGACCCTCGCGCAGGCGCTGCTGCTGCCCACCCTGGCCGTGTGGGCGGCCGCCTGGCTGGCCGGGCCCGGGTTCGCCGTGGGGGTGGGCACGTCCGTCGCGCCCGGCGGCACGAGCCTGGCGACGCTGCCGGCCGTGCCGGTGCTGGGGGCGCTGCCCGTGCAGGGCGCGATGCCCGCCGTCGCGTGGCTGGCCGTCGCGGTCCCCGTGCTCGCCGGGGCGGGGGCGCTGCTGCTGCACGAGCGGCGCGCGGCCGCCGGGCCGGAGCGGGGGCTGGGCCCGCGCTGCGCGACGGCCGGGCTGGTGGGCCTGCTGGCCGGGCTGGGCGCGGGGCTGCTGTCGGCGGCCGCCGCGGGCGGGGCGGGGGCGGGACGGATGGCGCAGCTGGGGCCGACGCCCTGGCTGGTCGGCCTCGCGGTGGCCGGGGAGGTCGCCGCCGGCGCCCTGCTCGCCGTCCTGCTGCACCGCGCGTGGCGGGCCCGGCGCCCGCAGCCGCTGCCCGTGGGCCTACCCGACGGGCCGGCCCGCGCGGGGCTCATCGGCGGGGCGCGTCCCGCCGCCGGGGCGACCGCGGCCCGCGCCGCCGCCGCGCCGGAGGGCTCCCCGGAGGAGACCGTCCCCGGGCGCCTGCGCCGCGCCGGTGGCGCCACCGCCGCCACCGCCCGCCGCGCCGCCCGGGCCCTGCGCCTGCCGGGCCGCCGCTCCTCCTGACCCCCGGGCCCCGGCCTGCTCCTCCCGGCCTCAGCCGGGCCGACCCGACCCCCGCCGTGATCATGGATGGGTGAACGCTCAGCCGTCCATGATCACGGCGGGAGGGGCGGGGGAGCGGACGGTGTGCGGGGAGAGCGGCAGCGGGAGGAGCGAGGTCAGGGGGTGCGGGTCCAGGGCAGGTCGAGCTCGCGGAACAGCGCGCGCCGGGACAGCGCCAGGGCGACGGCCTCCTCGACGCCGCGCAGGCGCCGGTGCTCGTCCCCGCCGGGCAGCGGCACCCGCTCCACGAAGCGCTCGGCGACCCGGTGCGGGGCCGGTGAGCGCGTCACGGCGTCCAGCACGGCCGTGAACGCGCCGGTGCGCTCCAGCGGCGAGAGCAGCGGCGCGCCCGTGCGCAGGTGCGCCAGCAGGTCGTCCAGCAGGTCCGCGCGCGCGTGCCGGGTGACCAGCGGCGGGCGCCCGGGCACCTCCTCCACCACGACGTCCACGGCGTAGTACAGGGTCGCCCGCCCGGCGGTGCCCTCGACGACGACGGCCGGCTCGCCGCGCTCGCCCGCGCACAGGGTGACCGCCGCCAGCAGGTCCGGGGACTCCCGCAGCCGCACCCGCAGCGAGGAGGTGTCGTCGGCCTCGACGTCGTTGACGCGGTACAGGTCCGGGTCCACCGCCAGGACGTCGCCGGCCGCCTGCCGGCCCGCCACCGCGAGCGCCGTGGCCAGCGAGTGCGCCAGCGGGTTGGTCAGGACGCCGTCGGCGACGACCCGGCCGTCCAGGACGCGCCGCCCGGCCCACGAGGAGCGCTGCCAGTAGCTGCGCGGGCGGGTCCAGCAGCCCGTCGCGGCCCAGCCGGTGACCTCGCCGAGGCGGCCGTCCGCGACGCGCCCGCGGACGTGGTCGACGGCCCGCGAGCCCAGGCTCTGGAAGCCGACCTGGCAGGGGCGCCCGGTGCGCCGGGAGGTGGCCAGCAGGGCGTCCAGCTCGGCGGGCGTGGCGGTCGGCGGCTTCTCCAGCAGCACCGCGGCGCCCGCCTCCATCGCCGCGGTCGCCAGCTCGGCGTGGGTGTGGATCGGGGTGCTCAGCACGACGACGTCGGGCACGCCCGCGGCGAGCAGGTCCTCCAGCGAGGCGTGCCGGGCCACGTCCGCGGGCACGTGGTCGGCCTCGGCGGCGCGCGGGTCGGCCACGGCCGTCAGCCGGGCCCGGCCCTCCGCCCGGGCCTGCAGGGCGCGCGCGACGTGGGAGGCGCCGTGACCGTGGACCCCCACGACCGCGACCGCGGGGACGTCCGCCGTCGAACCGGTCATGGGCGGAACCTACCGGCTCTCCGAACTGATGGACAGCGTCCACGCTGACGGACGACGTCCAGTCGAGTGGCTGGGCGGGGTCGTGGTCGGGGCGCCCCCCGCGCGAGGGCTATCGTCCGTGCACGTGCAGACCGGACCCGCGCGCGTCGTCGTCCTCGCCTCCGGCTCCGGCTCCCTGCTCCAAGCCCTCCTCGACGCCGGCGACCCCGCCTTCGCGGTCGTCGCCGTCGGCTCGGACAAGCCCGCCGCCCCCGCGCTGGAGCGCGCCCGCGCCGCCGGGACCGCCGCCTTCGCCGTCCCGCCCCGCGAGCACCCCGACCGCGCCGCCTGGGACGTCGCGCTGGCCGCCGCCGTCGCCGCCCACGAGCCCGACCTCGTCGTCCTCGCCGGGTTCATGCGCGTGGTCGGCGCGCCCCTGCTGGAGCGCTTCGGCGGCCGGCTGGTCAACTCCCACCCCGCGCTGCTGCCGTCCTTCCCCGGCGCCCACGGCGTGCGCGACGCCCTCGCCCACGGGGTGAAGGTCACCGGCTGCACCGTCCACCTCGTCGACGCCGGGGTGGACACCGGCCCGATCCTCGACCAGGTCGCCGTGCGCGTCGCCGACGACGACGACGAGGCGAGCCTGCACGAGCGCATCAAGGTCGCCGAGCGCCGCCTGCTCGTCGACGTCGTCGCGCGCCTGGCCCGCGGCGCCGCCGCGACCACCACGACCGACCCGACCGCCCCCGCCGCCCCGCAGGAGAGGACCAGCCCGAGCTGATGGCCGAGCAGACCACGACCGTGCCCGTGAAGCGCGCCCTGGTGAGCGTGTACGACAAGACCGGGCTGGAGGAGCTGGCCACCGGGCTGCACGCCGCCGGCGTCTCGATCGTCTCCACCGGCTCCACCGCCGCGCGCATCGCGGCCGCCGGGGTGCCCGTCACCCCCGTCGAGGAGCTCACCGGGTTCCCCGAGTGCCTGGACGGGCGGGTGAAGACGCTGCACCCGCGCGTGCACGCGGGGATCCTCGCCGACCGGCGCCTGGACGACCACGTGCGCCAGCTCGCCGACCTCGGTGTCGAGCCGTTCGACCTCGTCGTCGTCAACCTCTACCCGTTCGCCGCCACGGTCGCCTCCGGCGCCGGGTTCGACGAGGTCGTCGAGCAGGTCGACATCGGCGGGCCGTCCATGGTGCGCGCCGCGGCGAAGAACCACCCCAGCGTCGCCGTCGTCGTCGACCCCGCGCGCTACGGCGACGTCCTGGACGCCGTGCGCGCCGGGGGTTTCGACCTCGCCCAGCGCCGCCGCCTGGCCGCGGCCGCGTTCGCGCACACCGCCGCCTACGACACCGCCGTCGCCGGCTGGTTCGCCGAGCAGACCTTCGAGGACGCCGACGCCGGCTGGCCCGCCGTCACCGGCGTGGCGCTGGAGCGCGCCGACGTCCTGCGCTACGGCGAGAACCCCCACCAGCGGGCCGCCGTCTACGTCGACCCGACGTCGGCGCCCGGCATCGCCCAGGCCGTCCAGCTGCACGGCAAGGCCATGTCGTACAACAACTTCGTCGACGCCGACGCCGCCCTGCGCGCCGCCTTCGACCACGACGCCCCGGCCGTGGCGGTCATCAAGCACGCCAACCCGTGCGGGATCGCCGTCGGCGAGGACGTCGCCGCCGCGCACGCCGCCGCGCACGCCTGCGACCCCGTCTCCGCCTACGGCGGCGTCATCGCCGCCAACCGCGTCGTCACCCGCGCGATGGCCGAGCAGGTCGCGCCCGTGTTCACCGAGGTCGTCGTCGCCCCCGGTTTCGAGCCGGAGGCGCTGGAGGTGCTGCGGGAGAAGAAGAACGTGCGTCTGCTGCAGCTGCCCGAGGGGTACGGGCGCGGCGGCGCCGAGTGGCGCTGGGTCTCCGGCGGCGTGCTCGTGCAGGACCTGGACCGCCTCGACGCCGACGGCGACGACCCGGCCGGCTGGACCCTGGCCGCCGGCGAGCCCGCCGACGAGCGCACCCTGGCCGACCTCGCGTTCGCCTGGCGCGCGGTGCGCGCGGTGCGCTCCAACGCGATCCTGCTGGCCCGCGACGGCGCTTCCGTCGGCGTCGGCATGGGCCAGGTCAACCGCGTCGACTCCTGCCGCCTGGCCGTCTCCCGCGCCGGCGCCGAGCGCGCCCGCGGCGCGGTCGCGGCCTCCGACGCGTTCTTCCCCTTCGCCGACGGCGCGCAGATCCTCCTGGACGCCGGGGTGCGCGCGCTCGTGCAGCCGGGCGGCTCGATCCGCGACGCCGAGGTCGTCGAGGCCGCGGCCGCCGCCGGCGTGACGATGTACTTCACCGGCGCCCGCCACTTCGCGCACTGAGCGGACGCGCGCGGTCCGCGGGGCTCAGCCCCCGCGGACCGCGCGCAGCACCTCCTCGGCGACCACACCCGCGTGCCGCTCGGGCAGCCAGTGCCCGCCGTCCACCGTCACGTGCCGGTAGGCGCCGCGCACGTGCGCGCCCGTCCCGGCCACCGAGGAGCGGGCGAAGAACGGGTCGCGCGCGCCGGAGACGAACGTCACCGGCACGTCCGCGGGCACCGGCCCGGTCGCCCGCCCCGCCCACGGCAGCGCCCGGTACCAGCCCAGCCACGCGCTCAGCGCCCCCGGCTCGGCCGCGCGCACCGCGTAGCGCTGCGCGTGCGCGGGCGGCAGCCCCGTGGCCTCCAGCCGCCGCCGCAACCGGTCTCCGCCCAGCAGCGCCTCCGGCACGCGCGGCAGCTGGAAGAACCCCACGTACGACGAGCGCGCCACCTGCGCCGGGCTGCGCCCCGGCAGGCCCGCCGGGTGCGGCGTGGACACCGCCGTCAGCGACGCCACCCGGTCCGGGTGGTGCGCGGCCACCCGCCACGCCACCGCGCCGCCCCAGTCGTGCCCCACCAGGTGGCAGCGGCGCGCGCCCACCGCGTCCAGCAGCGCCAGCACGTCGCCGACCAGCTCGTCCAGCGCGTACGCGCGCCGGCCCGCCGGGCGCGCGCCGGGGGAGTACCCGCGCTGGTCCGGGCGCAGCACCCGCAGCCCGTGCGGGACCAGCAGCCCGGCCACCTCCGTCCACGACGTGCGGTCGGCGGGGAAGCCGTGCAGGCACACCACCGGCTCGTGGCCAGGTCCGCTCGACAGCCCGCCCGCCGGCGCGCCCACCGGCCCGGAGTCGTCCACGTCGAAGACCAGCCGCCCGGCCGCGCCCGTGCGCTCGTACCGCTCCAGCCGTCCGTCCCCGGCTCCCCGCCCGCTCACCCGGCCACCCTCGCCCGCGGCCGCCGGGCGCGCACCCGGGCCCGCGCCCGCCCCGCTCGGCGCGCCCGGCTCGGTAGGGTTGGCGCCGTGCCGCAGCGGACCCGACAGACCGCCGCCGCGGGCACCCCCCGCCCGCCCGGCGCCGCCGTCCTCGGCGCCCTCGTCGCCGGCGCGGCGCTCGCCCTGCTCGTGACGCTCGTCGCCGGCGCCACCGCCGGCGGGATCGTCCTGGCCGCCGACCTGGCCCTGGCCGCCGTCCTGCGCCTGGTCCTGCCCGTGCGGGTGGCCGGGGCGCTGGCCGTGCGCTCGCGCGCCGTGGACGTCGCCGTCCTGCTGGTGCTGGCCGCCGGCTGCGCCGGGCTGGCCTGGCTGCTCCCGTACGCCCGCTGACGCGGGTACGCTCTCCGGGACCATCCAGAGCGACCGAGAGACCTGGCTCGACGACGTCGCAGCAACCCCGTGGGGGTGCTACCGCCAGGACCGATGGGAGTGAGCATGTCCGTCAGCCCTGCCCCCGCGCCCGTGAAGTTCGCGTACTGGGTGCCCAACGTCTCCGGCGGCCTCGTCGTCTCCACGATCGAGCAGCGCACCAGCCACGACCCCGCGTACAACGTCGAGGTCGCCCGCGCCGCCGAGCGCGCCGGCTTCGAGTACGCACTCACCCAGGTGCGCTACCTCGCCTCCTACGGCGCCGACGCCCAGCACGAGTCCACCTCCTTCTCGCTGGCGCTGCTGCTGGCCACGCAGCGGCTGAAGGTCATCGCGGCCGTGCACCCGTACTTCTGGCACCCCGGCGTGCTCGCCAAGTTCGCCGCCACCGCCCAGGACCTCACCGGCGGACGGCTCGCGCTGAACGTCGTCTCCGGCTGGTTCAAGGACGAGGCCGTGCAGCTCGGCGTCGACTGGCCCGAGCACGACGAGCGCTACCGGCAGTCCGAGGAGTTCATCCGCCTGCTGCGCGGCGTGTGGTCGCAGGACGGCTACTCGCAGCGGGGCGAGTACTTCTCCGCGCGCGACATCACCTTCCGCCCGCAGCCGGCCGTGCAGCCGGAGCTGTTCCAGGGCGGCAACTCCACCGCCGCGCAGGCCATGGCCGGCCGCGTCAGCGACTGGTACTTCATGAACGGCAAGTCGATCGCCGGCGCCGCCGAGCAGGTGCGCGACGTGCGGGCCCAGGCCGCGCTGGCCGGGCGCTCGATCCGCTTCGGGCTCAACGGGTTCGCCGTCGTCCGCGACACGCGCGAGGAGGCCGTCGCCGTCCTGGAGGAGATCGTCGCCAAGGCCGACGCCACCAAGGTCGAGGGGTTCCGCGCCGCCGTGCAGGAGGCCGGCAACGCCACGCGGGACCGCAAGGGCATGTGGTCGGACAGCTCCTTCCGCGACCTCGTGCAGTACAACGACGGCTTCCGCACCGGCCTGGTCGGCACCCCCGACGAGGTCGCCCGCCGCGTCCTGGCCTACCGCCTCGTCGGCGTCGACCTGCTCCTGCTCGGGTTCCTGCACGTCAAGGAGGACATCGAGGCGTGGGGCGAGCTCGTCGTCCCGCGCGTGCGCGAGCTGGAGCAGCGCCTCGTCGACGGCGAGGACCTGCAGCTGGGCGCCGAGCTGGACGAGGCCGTGCGCACCGCGACCGAGCCGGTCCCCGCCTGAGCCTCCCGAGCGCCTCCTCGCGCGGACGGCGCCCCGCCACGTACGGTGCCCCGGTGAGCGCGACCACCGGGACCACCGACGTGGCGGGCACCGCCGCCGCCGAGCTCGTCGTCCTCCTCGCCGAGGACGGCACGCCGTGCGGCACCGCCCCCAAGGCGGAGGTCCACCACGCCGACACCCCCCTGCACCTGGCGTTCTCCTGCTGGGTGCTCGACGGGGCCGGCCGCACGCTGCTCACCCGGCGCGCCGACGCCAAGAAGACCTGGCCCGGGGTGTGGACGAACTCCTTCTGCGGCCACCCCGGCCCCGGGGAGAGCCCCGCCGAGGCGGTGCTGCGCCGCGCCGGCGACGAGCTGGGCGCCGACGTCACCGCCGTGGCCGCCGCCCTGCCCGACTTCCGCTACCGCGCCGTGATGGCCGACGGAACGGTGGAGAACGAGGTGTGCCCCGTCTTCACCGCCTCCCTGGCCGACCCCGGTGCGCCGCTGGCGCCCTCCCCGCTGGAGGTGGGCGACTGGCGCTGGGTCGACGTCGCCGAGCTGCGCGCGCAGGTCGCCCGCGACCCGCGCCCGTTCAGCCCGTGGATGCTGCTGCAGCTGCCGCAGCTGCGGCTGCCGTGAGGGCGCGCCCCGCCCGCCCGGTCCCGCCCGCACCGCCCCCGTCCGCCCGGTGACGCGCCGCCGCCTGGCCACGGTCGCCGGGCGCCTGCTGGTCCTCGCCGTCACCGTCGCCGCCGTCGTCGTCCTGGCCCGCACCGTCGACGGCGCCGACCTGGCGCAGCGCCTGCGCGAGGCCGACCCCCGCTGGATCGCCGCCGCCGCCCTCGCCTCGCTCGTGCCGATCGCCGGCAACGTCGCCTCGATGACCGCCCTGACGCCCGTGCGGCTGCCCGTCGGCTGGACGACGCTGGTGTGGCTGGCCACCAGCTTCGCCAACCTGCTCACCCCCTCCAGCACCGGCGGGGTCGCCCTCACCGTGCGCTACCTGCAGCAGCGGGGGATGGCGGTGGCCGCGGCGCTGGCCACCATCGGCGTCGTGCAGAGCACCTCGGCGCTCGTCAGCGGCGCCCTCGTGCTCGGCGGGCTCGTCACGGCCGGGCGGGCGCTGGCCCCCGCGGAGGTGCCCTGGCCGGTGCTGCTGGTCGTCGTGCTGGCCGCCGCCGCGCTCGCCGGCGTGCTGCGCGCCTCCCGCCGCGCGCGCGAGGTCGTCCGCGCGCGGGTCGTCGCGCCGCTGCGCGAGCTGTGGCCGCGGATGCGGCGCGTGCTGACCTCCCCGGGCCGGCTCCTGGTCGCGCTGGCCGGGCACGTCGCCGTCCCCCTCGGGTTCGCCGTCACCCTGGCCTGCGCGGTGCGCGCCGCGGGGGAGGCCTCCCCGCCGCTGCTGCTCCTGGTCCTCGTCGTCGTCGGCTCCTCGGCCGTGACCGTCGCCGTGCCGGTGCCCGGCGGGGTCGGGGCCTCCGAGGCCGCGCTGACCGCCGGTCTCGTCGCCGTCGGCGTCGCCCCCGCCGCGGCCCTGTCCGCGGCGCTGCTGCACCGCTTCCTCACCTTCTGGGTGCGGGTGCCGCCGGCGTGGGCGGCCCTGCTGTGGCTGCGGCGGCGCCGCTTCGTCTGAGCCGCCCCGCGCCGCTCAGTGCGACAGGCGCACCACCGTCGCCGCCGGCACCGAGGAGTGCACGCCCGGCCCGGGCGCCATGACCAGCACCTGCGCGGGCGGGGCGACGAGCCCCAGCACCGCGCCCAGCCGCCGCAGCCGCTCGGGGTCGGAGTGGCCCAGCGCGTCGTCCAGCACCACCGGCACGCCGTCCTCGGGCGAGACCAGGCTGGCGCACGCCAGCCGGACCAGGACGGCCAGCTGCTCGCGCGCACCGGTGGACAGCTGCTCCCAGCGCACCGTGCGGCCGTGCAGCTCGCGCGAGGCCACCCGCAGGTCGTCGTCCAGCTCGACGTCGAAGGTGTCGCCGAAGACGAGCCGCCCCAGCGTGCGCAGCTTGTCCCGGAACGGGGCGACGTAGCGGCGCCGCGCCGCCGCGCGGTGCCGCGCGAGGACCTCGTGCAGCAGGTCCGCCGCGGCCGCCCGCCGGGCCAGCGCCGCGTGCTCGGCGGCCAGCGCCTCCACGGTGGTCTCGACGGCGTCCAGCGCCGCCTGCCGGCCCTCGCGCCCGACCAGCTCCAGGCGCACCGTCAGCGTCGCCAGGTCCGCCTCGGTGCGGCGCAGGTCCTCGTCGGCGCGGGCCAGGACGGCCTCGGCGTGCGCGAGGAGGGTGTCGGCGGCGCCGCGCTCGCGGGCGTCCAGCTCGGCGCGGGCGCCGGACAGCTGCGCGCGCGCCTCCTCCAGGGCTGCCGCGGCCGCCGCGGCCGCCTCCGCCAGCGCCTCGTCCGGGGCGCCGTCGCGGTCGCGGGCCAGCTGCCCGGCGGCGCGCTCGGCCTCCTCGGCGACGACCCGCAGGGTCGCCTCGCCCCCGCGCACCCCGGCCGCCAGGCCCTCCCGGCGGGCGCGGGCCTCGGCCACCGCCGCCCGGGCGCCGTCCAGCCGCCCCCGGGCCTCCTCCTCCGCCGCGCGGGCCGCCCGCTCGGCCTCGCGGGCCGCGCCCACGTCGCCGGGCGCCGCCGCGCTCCCGTCCCGGCCCCCGTCCCCGTCCCCGCCGTCGTCCTCACCGGCGGTCGCACGCTCGGCGAGCAGGCGCTCGTGCTCGGCGCGGTCCTGCGCCACGTCGCCCACCGCGGCGTGCCGCTGCCGGGCCAGGGCCAGGGCCCCTTCGGCCGCGCGGCGCTCGGCCGCCGCCCCGCGGGCCGCGGCGGCGTCCGCCACACCGGCCTCCGCCAGGACGGCGCGCAGCCCGCGCTCGGCGCCGGCGACCGTCTCGGCCAGGTCCCGCGCCCCGCCGCCGGGCACCACCCGCACCCGCACGAGACCGTCGACGGCCACCTCCAGCTCGCCGGTCGCCGTCGCCTCGCGGGTCCCGGCGGGCAGGACCTCCCCGGCCAGCAGCACCCGCCCGTCCGCCAGGGCCTCGACGACGACCCGGGGCGCGGCGGCCTCGGCCGCCGCGCGCGCCACCCGGACCGCCTCGTCGGCCTCCTCGACGCGGCGCAGCAGGGCCTCGCCGACCAGCAGGCCGCCCAGGGCCGCGCGCGCGGCCGCGACGTCGCGCTCGGCGGCCTCGTGCGCGGCCAGGCGGGCGGCCAGCCGCCGCAGGGTCTCCGCGTCCTCCGCCGCGCGGGCCGCCGCCCGCGCCCGCGACCACGCCGTCCGCGCGGCGTCGGCGTCCTCGCCCGCCGCCGCGCGCGCCTCCTCCAGCCGCGCCGTCAGCGCCGCGGCCTCCTCCTCGGCGGCGCGCAGCCGCACCAGCTGCTCCTCCTGGCGGGCCAGCTCGCCCGCGCGGCGGGCCGCGTCCTCGGCCCGCTCGCGCCGGCGCTCCACGGCGGCGCGGGCCTCCTCCGCGGCCCGCGCGCGCTGCGCGACGACCTCGTCACCGGCGCGGACGCGGGTGCGCAGCTCCTCCAGCGCCGCCACCGCGGCGCGCTGGCCGTCCGCCTCGGCGGCCGTGCGGTCGCGGTGCTCGCGCAGCCGCGCGCGCTCGGCGACCAGGGCGGCGTGCCGCTCGACGTCGGCGGCGACCTCCGCCAGCGCCCGCGCGGCCGCGTCGCGCTCGGCGACGGCGCGCTCCAGCTCCTCCCCGCACGCCCGGAAGCGGGCGGTGGGCCGCCCCGAGGCGGTGAGGAACTCCGCCCGCCGGGCCGCCACCCGCTCCAGCAGGTCCTCGGCCCCGTCCGCGCCGTCGCCGCGGTCCCCGCCCGAGGAGCCGCCCGCCGCGGCGTCCAGCGCGGCGGCCAGCGCGGCGCTGCCGGCCACCGACGTGTCCAGGGGTGCGCCCTGCAGCAGGCGCAGCGCCCGCCACAGGCCCTCGTCGAGGGTCTCGGCGAGGATCGCCAGGACGCGGGCGTGCGCCTCCTCGCCCGTCAGCTGCTCGCGGCGCGGCGCCGAGACCGTCAGCGCGGTCGCCGGCCGCGAGTGCCACTGCTTGCGGTAGGTGAAGCGGTACGGGCCGCATGACAGCTCCGCCTCGACGCAGGTGGGCGCGTCCCGGTGCACCGGCTTGACGGCCAGCACCGAGCTCTTGCGCGAGGAGTGCTTCTCCGTCAGCAGCATGTCGAGGGCCTCGACCACGGACGTCTTGCCGACCTCGTTGGCGCCCTCCAGGACCACCACGCCGGCCTCGGGAAGGTGCAGCTCGCGGTGCTCCACGCCGCGGAAGTCCTTCAGGAGCAGGCGGTGCACCTTCACGCGCGCGACCCCCCGCCCGCCAGCCGGTGCAGCAGCGCCAGCGCGTCCCGGGCCACCAGCGGGTCGGCCCCCGCACCGGTCCCGCCACCCCCGCCGCCCCCGCCGCCGCCGGGGTCCGCCCGGCCGGCCAGCTCCGCCAGCTCGGCGACGGCGCCGTCGGCCCAGCCGCCCAGGCCCAGGTCGCTCAGCTCGGCGTCGGCGGGCAGCACCACCAGGTCGGTGTGCCGCTCCCACTCCTGCACGCCCGCGAACAGGTGCCGCTGCGCCTCCAGCAGGTCGTCCAGCTCCGCCTTCTGCGCCAGCGTCAGCGTGCCGGTCAGGCTGAGCGTGACGACCGTGCGGTCCTTGGCGGGCAGCGCCGTCAGCCGCTCGCGCAGCGCGGCCAGCGACTCGTCGGAGTCCAGCTCCGCGCGCACCAGCGGGAACGCCCACGTGCCCACCCGCACCGGCTCCACCCTCGCCGGCGAGCTGCCGTCCAGCTCCACGACGAGCACGTTGCCCGGGTCCACCTCGCGCCGGTCGGTGACCTCCGGGGTGCCCGCGTACCAGACGGCGCCCGAGGTCCCGACCCGCGTCGTGGAGTGCCGGTCGCCCAGCGCCACGTAGTGCAGCCGCCCCGCGGCCAGGGCCTCCTCCAGCGGCGCCAGCGCGATGCGGGCCGGGTCGTCGCGGTCGGGGGACAGCGCGTCCACCGCGCCGTGCCCGGCCACCACGCGCAGGGTGCCGTCGGCCGGCAGCCCCGCCACCGCCCGCGCCACCAGGTCCTCCAGGGGGCGCTTGGACGTCCACGGGGCGGCCACCAGCTCCACGCCCGGGCGCACCTCGTGCGGGCCGGGGGCGTCCAGCACGTGCACGCCCGGCGCCGAGCGCACCTCCGGCGAGCGCAGCACCGAGGAGGCGTCCAGCGGGTCGTGGTTGCCCGGCAGCAGGTAGACCGGCACCCCGCCGTCGGCGAGGGCCTCCAGCGCCCGCGCCACCACCCGCGGGCCGACGGCGTTGGACTCGAACACGTCGCCGCACACGAGGACGAACTCCGCGCCGCGCTCGCGGGCCAGCTGCCCCGTGCGGCGCACCGCGTCGGTGCGGGCGGCGGTGTAGCGCGGTTGCGCGTCGGCGTCCAGGAAGTGCCGGGTCATGCCCAGCTGCCAGTCGGCGGTGTGGACGAACCGGAGCGGTGGTGCCATGCCCCCGACGCTAGGTCAGGGCGCCGACACCGCCGGCACCGGCGCGTCCGGGCGTGCCGCGCGGCGGGTGCTCAGGCGCCGGCGCGGGGCAGCGCGCTGGCCCGCCAGCCGCCCGGTCCCGGGCGCGGCGGCAGGCCCAGCACGTGCCGGCGGTCGGCCCAGCGCGAGCGCGGCGCCTCCGCGCCCACCCCCGTCCCGGCCGCGGGCTGCGCCGCGGCGGTGCTCAGCGTGCTGGTGAGCACGACGGTCAGCGCCGCCAGCTCCTCGGGTTCGGGGTGGCCGCGCTCGATCCGCAGCGAGCCCAGCAGTTCCGCGGCCTCCAGCGCCACGCGCGCCTCCTCGTCGTCGTCGTCGTCCCGGTCCTCCCGGTCGTCCCGGTCGTCCCGCCCCGGCCCGCCCGTCGCGGCCGGGCCGGTCGTGCTCACAGCGGGATGTTCCCGTGCTTCTTGGCGGGCAGGACCGCCCGCTTGGTCGCCAGCGCCCGCAGCGCGCGCGTCACCTGCACGCGGGTCTCCGAGGGCGCCACGACCGCGTCGACGTACCCGCGCTCGGCGGCCACGTACGGGTTGGCCAGCTCCTCCTCGTACTCCTCCACGAGCTGCCGGCGGCGCTCCTCGACGTCCTCGCCGGCCTCGGCGGCCGCCTTCAGCGTCGCCCGGTGCAGGATGTTCACCGCGCCCTGCGCGCCCATCACGGCGATCTGCGCGGTGGGCCAGGCCAGGCACACGTCGGCGCCCATCTCCTTGCTGCCCATGACGATGTACGCGCCGCCGTACGCCTTGCGCGTGATGACGGTGACCAGGGGGACGGTCGCCTCGGCGTAGGCGTACAGCAGCTTCGCGCCGCGGCGGATGATGCCGCCCCACTCCTGGTCGGTGCCGGGCAGGAAGCCGGGCACGTCGACGAACGTCAGGACCGGGACGTTGAACGCGTCGCACAGGCGCACGAAGCGGGCGGCCTTCTCCGAGGCGTCGATGTCCAGGGTGCCGGCCAGCTGCTGCGGCTGGTTGGCCACGACGCCGACCGAGCGGCCCTCCACGCGCCCGAACCCGCACAGCACGTTGGGCGCGAACAGCTCGTGGACCTGCAGGAACTCGCCGTCGTCGAGGACGCCGGTGACGACCTGGAGCATGTCGTACGGCTGGTTCGCGGCGTCGGGCACGACCGTGTCCAGCAGCAGGTCGTGCTCGTCGACCTCCAGGCCCGCCGGCTCCTCGGCCGGCACCACGGGCGCCTCGGACAGGTTGTTCGAGGGCAGGTAGGACAGCAGCTCGCGCACGTAGGCGATCGCCTCGTCCTCGTCGAGGGACAGGTGGTGCGCCACCCCCGAGCGCGTCGTGTGCGTGCGCGCCCCGCCCAGCTCCTCGAAGCCGACGTCCTCGCCGGTGACCGTGCGGATGACGTCGGGGCCGGTGACGAACATGTGCGAGGTCTCGTCGACCATCACCGTCACGTCGGTCAGGGCGGGGGAGTACACCGCGCCGCCCGCGCACGGGCCGACGATGAGGGAGACCTGCGGGACCACGCCGGAGGCGTGCACGTTGCGCCGGAAGATGCGCGCGTACTGCACCAGGGAGGCCACGCCCTCCTGGATGCGCGCGCCGCCGCCGTCGTTGATGCCGATGACGGGGCAGCCGGTCGTGGCCGCGAACTCCTGCAGCTTGGCGATCTTGGCGCCGTGCACCTCGCCCAGCGAGCCGCCGAAGGCCGTGAAGTCCTGCGCGAAGACCGCGACGGGGCGCCCGTCGACGGTCGCGTAGCCGGTGACGACGCCGTCGCCGTCGACGTGCTTGGCGGCCATCCCGAAGGCCGTGGCCGTGGAGCGGGCGAAGCCGTCCAGCTCGACGAAGGAGCCCTCGTCGACCAGCGCGGCGATGCGCTCGCGGGCCGTCTTCTTGCCGCGGGGGTGCTGGCGGGCCGCGGCGCGCTCGTCGGCGGCGGCGACGGCCTCGTGGGCGCGCCGGTGCAGCTCGGCCAGCCGCCCGGCGGTGCTGCGCGGGTCGGGCCCGTCCGGGGCCGACCCGGCCGCGGGGGCCGCGGGATCGGCGGGGGACTCCACGGGCGCCTGGGGACTGCTCACGGGGCGGCAGCGTAACGGCCGGGCCCGCGCGCGGGCAGCCGTCGGCGCCCCGGGCGGCCGGTGCCGTCGGCCGTCCGGGTAGCTTGACGTCGAGGGAACGGCGCGCGCACCGCTTGACACCCCCTCCGCCCGCCGGGTGGAGTCCGGGGGTCGGCGCGCGCGCCGGCGAGGACGCGCAGTCACCGACCACCGACGGCGGTGGCACCCGGAGGAGGGGGAGCAGTGGCCAAGATCAAGGTTCAGGGACCGGTCGTCGAGCTCGACGGCGACGAGATGACCCGGATCATCTGGCAGTTCATCAAGGACCGCCTGGTGCACCCGTACCTGGACGTCGACCTGGAGTACTACGACCTCGGCGTCGAGAGCCGGGACGCGACCGACGACCAGATCACGATCGACGCCGCCAACGCGATCAAGAAGGCCGGCGTCGGCGTCAAGTGCGCCACCATCACCCCCGACGAGGCCCGCGTCGAGGAGTTCGGCCTGAAGAAGATGTGGCGGTCCCCGAACGGGACGATCCGCAACATCCTCGGCGGCGTCATCTTCCGCGAGCCCATCATCATCTCGAACATCCCGCGCCTGGTGCCGGGCTGGACCAAGCCGATCATCGTGGGCCGCCACGCCTTCGGCGACCAGTACCGCGCGACCGACTTCCGCTTCCCCGGCGAGGGCACGCTGACCGTCACCTTCACCCCGAAGGACGGCTCGGAGCCCATCGAGCACGAGGTGTTCCAGGCCCCCGGAGCCGGTGTCTCGCTGTCGATGTACAACCTCGACAGCTCGATCGTCGACTTCGCCCGCGCGTCGCTGAACTACGGCCTGGCCCGCGGGTACCCGGTCTACCTGTCGACGAAGAACACGATCCTCAAGGCCTACGACGGCCGCTTCAAGGACATCTTCGAGGAGGTGTTCCAGAGCGAGTTCAAGGAGAAGTTCGCCGAGGCGGGCATCACCTACGAGCACCGCCTCATCGACGACATGGTCGCCGCCTCCCTGAAGTGGGAGGGCGGCTACGTGTGGGCCTGCAAGAACTACGACGGCGACGTGCAGTCGGACACCGTCGCGCAGGGCTTCGGCTCGCTGGGGCTGATGACGTCCGTGCTGACCACCCCGGACGGCTCGGTCGTCGAGGCGGAGGCCGCGCACGGCACCGTGACGCGCCACTACCGCCAGCACCAGCAGGGCAAGCCCACCTCGACCAACCCGATCGCCTCGATCTACGCGTGGACGCGCGGGCTGGCCCACCGCGGCAAGCTGGACTCCACCCCCGAGGTCACCGGCTTCGCCGAGACCCTCGAGGACGTCGTCGTCAAGACCGTCGAGAGCGGCAGGATGACCAAGGACCTCGCCCTGCTCGTCGGCCCGGACCAGGCCTGGCAGACCACCGAGGAGTTCCTCGCCACGCTCGACGAGAACCTGGCCGCGCGCCTGCGCTGACCGGCGCGCCGGCCCGGCGCGCCTCACCCCGACGGCCCCCGTCCCGCCCGGGACGGGGGCCGTCGCGCGCCCGGGCCCGCAGCGGTGACGGCCCGTGCCGGGCGGGTGACGGCACGTCCGGGTGGCTGTCGCAGCGTCCCCGAGCGGGCATCATGGGCGGTTCCGCCGGAGGCCGCCGAGCCCGCGCACGCCCCGGCCCGTGCCGCAGGGACCTGACTGGAGGACCGTGAAGATCGTCTACTACAGCTTCGGGGGGCGCTACGCCGACAACCCCCGGGCCCTGCACCAGCGCCTGCTGGCGCGCGGGGACGTCGACGCCGAGCACGTCTGGCTCGCCGGCCCCGGCAGGACGTTCCCGGCCGGCACGGCCACCGCGGCCTGGGGCGGGGACGAGACGGTCCGGGCGCTGGAGAGCGCCGACCTCGTGGTCGCCGACAACCACCTGCCGGCCTTCCGCAAGAAGCCCGGCGCCACCTACCTGCAGACCTGGCACGGCACCCCGCTCAAGCGCATCCACCGCGACGCGGTCTTCACCCAGCCCGACGGCGAGGACGTCATGCGCCGCCTGGACGACGACGTCACCCGCTGGGACGTCCTGCTCGCGCCCAGCGACGCCGCGCACGGCCCGCTGACCGGCGCCTTCCGCTACACCGGGCACGCCCCCGTCACCGGCTACCCGCGCAACGACGCCCTCGTCGGCGAGCGCGCGGCCCGCCGCCGCGAGGAGGTGCGCGAGCAGCTGGGCATCCCCGCCGGGCGCACCGCCGTCCTGTACGCGCCGACCTGGCGCGACGACGAGCGCTTCGGCGACGGCCCCGACTTCCGCCTCGCCCTGGACCTGGACCGCTTCCACCGGCGGCTGGGCGGCGACGCCGTCCTGCTGCTGCGCCTGCACTACCTCGTCGCCGGCGCCCTGGGCACCGTGGACGCGCCGGGCGTGCTGGACGTGTCGGCCCACCCCGACATCAACGACCTGTACCTGGCCGCCGACGTCCTCGTCAGCGACTACTCCTCCGCGCAGTTCGACTTCGCCGTCACCGGCAAGCCCGTCGTGTCGTACGTGTACGACATCGAGCGCTACCGCGACAGCCTGCGCGGCTTCTACTTCGACCCGTACGCGATCGCGCCCGGGCCGATGCTGACGACGACCGAGGAGGTCCTCGACGCCGTCGCCGACCTCGACGCCCTGCGCGCCGAGCACGCCGAGCGCTACCGGGTCTTCCGGCAGCGGTTCTGCCACCGCGAGGACGGCCGCTCGGCCGACCGCGTGCTCGACCTCGTCCTGTCCCCGGCACCCGCCCCGATGGAGGTGCGCTCGTGAACGACGTCCCCACCACCCCCACCGACGTCCAGGCCGTCGTCCTGGCCGCCGGTCTCGGCACCCGGCTCGGCCGGCCGCTGCCGAAGTCCCAGACCGTCCTGCGCGACGGGCGCACGATCATGCGCCAGCAGGTCGACAACCTGCGCGCGGTCCTCGGCCGGATCCCGGTCACGGTCGTCGTCGGCTTCAAGGCGACAGTGATCATGGAGGCCCACCCGGACCTGCTGTTCGCCTACAACGAGCTGTTCGACTCCACCAACACCTCCAAGAGCCTGCTGCGGGCGCTGGTCCTGTCCCAGCACGGCGGCGTGCTGTGGATGAACGGCGACGTCGTCTTCGACCCGCGGGTGCTGCAGGCGGTGCGCCCGCACCTGGAGCGCGACGAGACGTTCGTGTGCGTCAACACGGCCGCCGTCGGCGAGGAGGAGGTCAAGTACACCGTCGACGACGACGGGTACGTGCGGGAGCTGTCGAAGACCGTCGTCGGCGGGCTCGGCGAGGCCGTCGGCATCAACTACGTGTCCTCCACCGACAAGGCGCTGCTGCGCGAGGAGCTGCGCGCCTGCGCCGACACCGACTACTTCGAGCGCGGCATCGAGACGGCCATCGCCCGCGGGATGCGGGTGCTGCCCGTGGACGTGTCCGCCTACGACGTCGTCGAGGTGGACTTCGAGGAGGACCTGCAGCGCGCCGACCGCATCGACGCGGAGAACCTGCGGCTGGGCAGCCACCGGCGCTGAGGCCGGGACGGCCCGGGCGGGCCGTCCCGCGGGTCAGCGGAAGACGACGGTGCGGTGGCCGTCGAGCAGCACCCGCTGCTCGGCGTGCCAGCGCACCGCGCGCGCCAGCGTGCGCGCCTCCACGTCCTGCCCCACGCGGACCAGGTCGGCGGGGGAGTGGCGGTGGTCCACCCGCTCGACCTCCTGCTCGATGATCGGGCCCTCGTCCAGGTCGGCCGTCACGTAGTGCGCGGTCGCGCCGATGATCTTCACGCCGCGGTCGTGGGCCTGGTGGTACGGCTTGGCGCCCTTGAAGCTCGGCAGGAACGAGTGGTGGATGTTGATGGCCCGCCCCGCCAGCCGCCGGCACAGCCCGTCGGAGAGCACCTGCATGTAGCGGGCCAGCACCACCAGCTCCACGTCCAGCTCGCCCACCAGCTCCAGCAGCCGCGCCTCGGCGCGCTCCTTGGAGGTCGCGTCGCCCGTGAGGACCGGCACGTGGTGGAACGGCACGCCGTAGAAGTCCGCCAGGGGCGCCAGGTCGGTGTGGTTGGAGACCACGGCCGCCACCTCCAGCGGCAGCCCGCCCGAGCGCACCCGGAAGAGCAGGTCGTTCAGGCAGTGGCCCTGCTTGGAGCACATCACCAGGGTGCGCACCGGCTCGTCGGCCGGGCTCATCCGCCAGTCCAGGTCGAAGCGCGAGGCCACGACCGCCAGGTTCGCCCGCAGCGCCTCGTCGCTCGCGCCCGCGTCGAAGGCCACCCGCATCGAGAACAGGCCGCTGTCGGGGTCCCCGAACTGCTGGCTCTCGGTGATGTTCGCGTCGAGGGCGACCAGCGCCCCCGTCACGGCGTGGACGATGCCGGGGCGGTCGGGGCAGGACAGGGTCAGGACCCTCGGGCGCGTGCTCACGCCGTGAAGCCTAGGCTTCGGTCCGTGCCCGAACGACCGACGGCCCCCGGCCCCGACGGCGCCGGGCCGCCGTCCGTCTTCGCCGGCGCCAAGGAGGTCCTGCGCCAGACCGGACCCCGGCCCCTGGTGCCCGGCGGCAGCGGCCTCGCCCAGCTGAAGGCCGTCGTGAGCACCCTGGAGCGCGACGAGGACCCGGACACGATCGTCCTGGGCGCCGTCCCCTTCGACCTGGCGCAGCCCGGCGCGCTGCGGGTGGGCCCGGCCGAGCGCAGCCAGGGACCGCTGCGCGGGGCGCCCGGTCGCCGTCCCACCGTGGCCTCCAGCCGGCCCGTGCCGCCGCCGCAGGTGTACGCCGAGGAGGTGCGCGTCGCGCTGGAGCGCATCGGCGCCGGGGAGGCGGAGAAGGTCGTCCTGGCCCGCTCCCTGGAGCTGACCGGCCTGGAGGAGTGGTCGGTGCCCGACCTCGCCGCCCGCCTGGCCGGGCGCAACCCCGCCGCCACCGCGCTGGCCGTGCCGGTCGACGACCCCGCCCGCGCCGACGCCCGCTGGCTGGTCGGGGCCAGCCCCGAGCTGCTGCTGCGCCGGCGCGGGCCCAGCGTCCTGCTGCGCCCCCTGGCCGGGTCCATCCCGCGCTCGCCCGAGCCGACGGAGGACCTGCGCCGCGCCGAGGCGCTCATGGGCAGCGAGAAGGACCGCCGCGAGCACGCCTACGTCGTCGAGGCCGTCGTCGAGGGCCTCAAGCCGTTCTGCCGCACCGTCAGCGCCCCCGAGCCGGAGCTGCTGGCCACCCCCGCCGTGTGGCACCTGGCCACCCGGGTGACCGCGCTGCTCACCGACCGCAGCACCACCTCGGTGGACCTCGTGGCCGCCCTGCACCCCACCCCCGCCGTCGGCGGCACCCCGCGCGCCGGCGCCCTCGCGGTCATCCGCGACGTGGAGCAGCTCGAGCGCGGCCTGTACGCCGGGGCGGTGGGCTGGCAGGACGGCGACGGGGACGGCGAGTGGGTCGTCGCGGTGCGCTGCGCGGAGGTGCGCGGCCGCTCCCTGCGCATCTTCGGCGGCGCCGGCATCGTCGCCGGGTCCGTGCCCAGCGCCGAGGTGGCGGAGACGGCCGCCAAGATGCGGACCGTCCTGGACGCGGCCGTCGGCTAGCCTGGTCGGGCCGCGACTGGCGCGGGTGGGGAACCACCGGGGAGCGGCAACGGGTGCGCACCGGCCGGGTGCGCCGCCCGCCGTGCACGGGGTCGTCCGCCTGGGCCTCGCGTCGTCCCCCGCCGCCTCCCGAGGAGCGAACGTGACCGACGTCCTGCCCCAGACCACCGCCCCCGGCGTCACCGACCGGCCGCTGGCCGAGGTCGACCCCGAGATCGCCGCCGTCCTGGACGCCGAGCTCGGCCGCCAGCGCGACACCCTCGAGATGATCGCCAGCGAGAACTTCGCCCCGCGCGCGGTCCTCGAGGCGCAGGGCTCGGTGCTGACGAACAAGTACGCCGAGGGGTACCCGGGCAAGCGCTACTACGGCGGCTGCGAGCACGTCGACGTCGCCGAGGAGCTGGCCCGCACCCGCGCCAAGGAGCTGTTCGGCGCCGAGCACGCCAACGTGCAGCCGCACTCGGGCGCCACCGCCAACGCGGCCGCCATGCACGCCCTCATCCGCGGCGGCGACGGCATCCTGGGCCTGGAGCTGGCCCACGGCGGCCACCTCACCCACGGCATGAAGATCAACTTCTCGGGCCGCATGTACGACGTGTCCGCCTACGGCGTGGACCCGACGACCTTCCGCGTCGACATGGACGTCGTGCGCGCCACCGCGCTGTCCGCGCGCCCCAAGCTGATCATCGCCGGCTGGTCGGCCTACCCCCGCCAGCTCGACTTCGCCGCCTTCCGCGAGATCGCCGACGAGGTCGGCGCGTACCTCATGGTCGACATGGCCCACTTCGCCGGCCTGGTCGCCGCCGGGCTGCACCCCAACCCCGTCCCGCACGCGCACGTGGTCACCTCCACCGTGCACAAGACGCTGGCCGGCCCCCGCTCCGGCGTCATCCTCACCACCGCCGAGCACGCGAAGAAGATCGACTCCGCGGTCTTCCCCGGCCAGCAGGGCGGCCCGCTCATGCACGCCGTGGCCGCCAAGGCCGTCGCCTTCAAGGTCGCCGCGGGCGAGGAGTTCCGCGAGCGCCAGGAGCGCACCCTGGAGGGCGCGCGCATCATCGCCGAGCGCCTGACCGCCGCCGACGCCCGCGAGGCCGGCGTGTCCGTGCTCACCGGCGGCACCGACGTGCACCTGGTGCTGGTGGACCTGCGCGAGTCGCAGCTGGACGGCCAGCAGGCCGAGGACCGCCTCCACGAGGTCGGCATCACCGTCAACCGCAACGCGGTGCCCTTCGACCCGCGCCCGCCGATGGTCACCTCCGGCCTGCGCATCGGCACCCCCGCGCTGGCCACCCGCGGCTTCGGCGCCGAGGAGTTCACCGAGGTCGCCGACGTCATCGCCCAGGCCCTCAAGCCCGGCTTCGACGCCGCGTCCCTGCGCGCGCGGGTGGCGGCGCTGACCGAGCGCTTCCCGCTGTACCCCTCCGCGCAGGCGCACGCGTGAGCGCCGTCGTCCTCGACGGGAAGGCCGCCGCGGCGGCCGTCAAGGCGGACCTCGCGCAGCGCGTCGCCGCGCTGCGCGAGCGCGGGGTCGTGCCCGGGCTGGGCACCGTGCTGGTCGGCGACGACCCCGGCTCGGCGTCCTACGTGCGCGGCAAGCACCGCGACTGCGCCGAGGTGGGCATCGCCTCGATCCAGGTGGAGCTGCCCGCCAGCGCCACCCAGGGCGAGGTCGAGGCGGAGGTCGCGCAGTTGAACGCGAACCCGGACTGCACCGGGTTCATCGTCCAGCTGCCGCTGCCGCGCGGGATCGACGCCAACCGGGTCCTGGAGCTCGTCGACCCGGCCAAGGACGCCGACGGCCTGCACCCGACGAACCTGGGCCGGCTCGTGCTGCGGGTGGGGGAGGAGATCACCTCCCCGCTGCCGTGCACGCCGCGCGGGGTCATCGACCTGCTGCAGCGGCACGACGTGCCGCTGAAGGGTGCCGAGGTCGTCGTCGTCGGCCGCGGCGTCACCGTCGGGCGGCCCATCGGGCTGCTGCTGACCCGCCGCGGGATCGACGCCACCGTCACCCTGTGCCACACCGGCACGAAGGACCTGGCCGCGCACCTGCGCCGCGCCGACGTGGTCGTCGCGGCCGCGGGCGTGCCCGGGCTGGTGACCGCCGACGCCGTCAAGCCCGGTGCCGCCGTCCTCGACGTGGGCGTCTCGCGCGTGCCGGACCCGGAGACGGGAAGGTCGAAGCTCACCGGCGACGTCGCGCTCGACGTGGCCGAGGTCGCCGGGTACCTGGCGCCCAACCCCGGCGGGGTGGGGCCGATGACCCGCGCGCTGCTGCTGACGAACGTCGTCGAGAGCGCCGAGCGGGCCGCCGGCCTGCGCTGACCCGCCCCCGTCGACCGGCTCCTGGCGCGTTCTCCACCCCTCCCGCGCCCGGGAGGGGTGGAGAACGCGCCAGGAGTCGTGCTGTCGGGGCCGCCGGTGCGTCAGCGCGTGCCGCGCAGGACGTGCGCACCGCGCACGCCCCACGCCAGGAACAGCGGCAGCATCCCGAAGCTGTTGTGGCCGAGGACGGTGCTGAGCACCAGGGCCAGCGGCAGGGCCGCCGCCAGCCACCAGGCCGCGGCGCGCGGCGCCCAGCGCGAGCGCAGCAGCGACACGCCCAGCACCGTCGACCCGGTCAGCACCAGCAGCTGTCCCGGCAGCATCAGCGACAGGTAGGCGAGGTCCACGACCGGACTCCCGGTGGGGTCCGCGCTCAGCACCCCGCCGACCAGTGCGACACCGGCGAGGGACAGGCCCGCGCCGACGACCACGACCACCCACGACCCGCGCTCCACCCGCGTCGCCGGCCGTCGCTCGCGCCGGGCGCTGACCACGGACACCAGCACGGCCGGGAACAGCACCGCCGCCGCGACCAGCCACGTCGCGTACACGCGCGCGGGGCTGCCGAAACCGAGCAGCGGTTCCAGCAGCCGGTCCGCCGGCTCCGCCCACCACGTCACCGGAGGCACCAGCGCCGGCGCCCCGTCCGGTGTCCGGAACCACGACAGCGCCAGCAGCGGCACGACGACGCACGCCCCCGCCGCGGCGACCACCGCCCACCGGGCGACGGCCCGCCGCCACCTCGTCGCACCCGCGACGTCCTCGACCACCACGTCGACCACCACGCCACCCCCTCCTCAGCGGGCCGCACCGCCTGCGGTCCACCCGCAGGTTCCGCGGGCGCGGTGGTCGGCGTCGTCGACCCGTGGCGGTCGGCGGGTACCGCAGCGGGTTGATGCGGGCGGCGCCGCCGCGGCGCTACCGTCCCGGGATGGACCCCGGTCCGCGGCACGCGCTGCGCGACCTGCCCCGCGGCGATGCCGTCCTGCCCGCCGCGCTGGGGATCGTCGCGACCGCCGAGCACGTCCTCAGCGGCTACGGGCCGCTGTGGGCCTCCCTCGGTGCCGTCTGGTGCGCGTGCCTGGTCCTCGCGGTGCGCCGCCTCGCCGGGGAGCTGGCCTCACCCGCCGTCGCGGTCCTGTACCTGGCCCCGGCGCTGGCGGGCGTGCCGATCGGGGAGCCGGCGTCGCCCGTGCTGATGATGTCCCTGGCCGCCTACAGCGCCGGCCGCTACCCGCGGTGGGGAGCGGTGTGGCCCGGTGCCGCCGCGGTCTCGGCGGCCCTCGCGATCACCCTGCTGGTGATGGGAGCGCTCGACGGGATCGACCCCAGCGCGGTGTTCGGGGCGGTCTTCAGCTACCCGCCGTGGCTGATCGGCGTCCTGCTGCGGCGCGAGCTGCGGCGCAGCGCCGACCTGGCGGTCGAGGCCGAGCGCGCCCGGGCTCGGCACGAGCGGGAGCTGCTGCAGGTCGCCGCGGCCGAGCGGCGCCGCCTCGCCCTCGAGGTGCACGACGTCGTCTCCCGCTCGCTGGCCATCGTCCTCGTGCAGGCCTCGGTCGCCGAGGACGCCGTCGACCGGGACCCGCAGGGGTGCCGGCGGAGCCTGCGGCACGTGCAGGACTGCGCCCGCACGGCCGTGGGGGAGACCGGGCGGCTGCTGCGCCTGCTGCGCGACGAGACCGGCGAGCTGGGCGCCCTCCCGCGCGCCGACCTCGAGGCGCTGACGGACCTGGTGCGGGAGGTCGAGGGCACGGGGGTGCCCGTCGACCTGGTCGTCGCCCCGGAGGACCTGCGGCGGGTGGCGCCCGAGGTGCGAGCGGGGGCCTGCGCGGTGGCCGCCGAGGGCCTGACCAACGTCGTGAAGCACGCCCCCGGAGCGGGCGCCGCCGTGACCCTGGCCCTCCGCGGCGACGACCTCGCGGTCACCGTCACCAACGGCCCCCCGACCCGCCCGCCGCGAGCGGTGGGTCCCGGTGGTCACGGGCTGCAGGGGCTGGCCGAGCGCGTCGCCGCCCTGGGCGGGGTCCTGAGGTACGGCCCGACCGCCGCCGGCGGTCACCACCTGAGCGCGCACCTGCCGGTCCGCGGCGCCGCAGGAGGTGGCTGAGCGGTGGTGTCCGTGGTCCTCGCCGACGACCAGGAGCTCGTCCGCACCGGGTTGCGGGCCCTGCTGGAAGCTCGGGGCGTCGACGTGCTCGCCGAGGCCGCCGACGGCGTCGAGGCGGTCGAGGCGGTCGCCGCGACGGACCCGGACGTCGTCCTGCTCGACCTGCGGATGCCGCGCCTGGACGGCATCCGGGCCACTCGCCGGCTCGTCGAGCGCGGGGTGCGCTCACGCGTGCTCGTCCTGACCACCTACGACCTCGACGAGCACGTCTACGCCGCCCTGCGGGCGGGTGCCGCCGGCTTCCTCCTCAAGACCTGCCCGGCGGACCGCCTCGCGGACGGTGTACGCGTCGTGGCCGCGGGTGAGGCGCTGCTGGCCCCGGTCCTGACCCGCCGGCTCATCGAGGCGCACGTGCAGCGCCCGCCGCCGGGAGCCGACCCGCCTGAGCTGCGGGTCCTGACGGGGCGGGAGCGGGAGGTCCTGACCCTGGTGGCCCGCGGCCTCACCAACGCTGAGATCGCGTCGGAGCTGTCGCTGAGCGAGGCCACCGTCAAGACGCACGTGAACCGGCTGCTCGCGAAGACCGGTGTGCGCCACCGCGCCCACGCCGTGGTGCTGGCGTACGAGACGGGTCTCGTCGTGCCCGGCGCGCGCGGGGTGCTCGGGGCGTGAGGCCCCGCCCGGGTAGCGTGCCCGCCCGTGCCTGCGCAGAGGGAGTCCACGGTCGTCGCGACGGTCAACGTCAACGGGGTGCGCGCGGCGGTCCGCCGCGGGATGCACCCGTGGCTGGCCGAGCGCTCCCCGGACGTCCTGCTGCTGCAGGAGGTCCGCGCCCCCGACGACGTGCTGCGCGAGGCCCTGCCCGACCACCCGCACGTCGCGCACACCGAGGCCGCCGCCAAGGGCCGCGCCGGGGTGGCCGTGGCCTCGCGGCACGAGCTGACCGCCGTGCGCGTCGGGTTCGGCGGCGACGAGGAGTTCACCAGCAGCGGCCGGTGGGTGGAGGCCGACCTGGAGGCCGCGTGCGGGCCGCTGACCGTCGTCAGCGCCTACGTGCACTCCGGCGAGGTCGGCAGCCCCCAGCAGGACGCGAAGCACCGGTTCCTGGACCTGGTGGACGCGCGGCTGGCCGAGCTGGCCGAGCAGGCGCGCGCCACCGGCCGCGAGGCCCTCGTCGCCGGGGACCTGAACATCGGCCACACCGAGCGCGACATCAAGAACCACAAGGGCAACCGCGGCAAGGCCGGGTTCCTGGAGGACGAGCGCGCCCACTTCGACCACTGGTTCGACGAGCTGGGCTGGGTGGACGTGCAGCGCCGCGCTGCCGGCGACGTGGACGGCCCCTACTCCTGGTGGAGCTGGCGGGGACAGGCCTTCGACCGCGACACCGGCTGGCGCATCGACTACCAGCTCGCCACCCCCGGCCTCGCCGAGCGCGCCGGCGACGTCGCCACCGACCGCGCCCCCAGCTACGCCGAGCGCTGGTCCGACCACGCCCCCGTGGTGGTCACCTACCGCGCCTGAGCGGCCGGCCGGGGCCCGCGGCGTGCGTGTCGCGCACGACGCCCAGCCACCACGACCGCTGGTGCACGACCTGCCGCCAGTCGAAGCGCAGCACCACGTGGCCCAGCCGGGTCAGCTCCGCGTCGCGGCGCAGGTCCTCGCGCCGCTGCCCGGCCGAGGAGTGGAACGCGAACCCGTCGACCTCCACGACCAGCCAGCCGTCGACGACGAGGTCGACGCGGCCGGCCGGTTCCAGGACCCGCTGCGTGCGCACCGCGTACCCCTCGTCGAGCAGGTCGACGCGCGCGACGGTCTCCAGCGCCGACCCGCTGGCCGGGTCCGCCATCCGCAGCAGGCCGCGGCGGGGGTCGCGCCGGTTCAGCCGCGAGGCCGCGGCCAGCAGGTCGTCCACGTCCAGCAGGCCCCGCCGCAGGGCGCTGTCGACCGGGACGAGGGCCGTGCGCCGGGGCAGGCACCGCAGGCAGTCCAGGCAGGTCGTGAGCACGTCGGTGCACCCGTCCAGGTCGGCGACGTCGCGCCGGTGCACGACGGCGCCGGCGCGGACGGCGCGGGTGCCGGGGCGGGCCGTCACGTGCGGCGCCCCGAGCGGGTCGACGAGGTCGAGCCCGAGGGCGGTCGCCGCGGTGTGGCAGGAGCGGACCCCGCCGACGGCGGTGGCGGCGAGGACGTCGGCCGGGCACCCGGGCAGCGCGTAGAGCCCCGGTGCTGGCCGCAGCACCTCGCCGCGACGCACGGCGGCGGCCAGCTCGCGGCGGGCGACGAGCCGCTCCAGGCGGGCGAACCGGGCGGCGCCGCCGCACTCCGTCAGGGCCGTCAGCGCGTCCACGGGCGCCGAGGGTGCCCGCCACGTGCTGCGTGACGCTGCGTCGCTGTGGACGAGCGGGCAGGGCGTACGGGATCGCGACCGTCATCGCACGACACGCCGACCGGGCCCGCCACTGGTGCGGCGTGTCGCGCGATGACGGTCGCGATCCCGTACGCCTCAGCGCGACAGCTGCTCGTGCAGCGAGCACACGGCCGGGTAGATCGCCTCCGACCAGGTGGGGAAGGCCCGCACGTGCCGGGTCAGCAGCTCCACGTCCAGGCGGGCGCGCACCGCCAGCGCCAGCTCCGCGCCCCAGGAGTCCGCGTCGGGACCCACGCAGGAGGCGCCCACGAGGACGCCGGTCGCGGCGTCGGCGAACACGACGACGTGCCCGGTGACCTCCGCGGGGCGGCTCAGGCGCACCAGGCGCGCCCGCGCGACGTCGCCGACGCCGAAGGACGCGGACACGGTGCCCTCGCCGCCGGAGACGTCGCCGACGCTGAAGACGGTCGGGTCGGTGTAGACGGCCCGCGGCACGGCGGAGTGGTCGGCGTCGTAGCCGCGGCCCAGCAGGTCGGCGGCGACGACGCGCGCCTGGTGGTTGGCGGCGTGGGTGTACGTGGCGATGCCGTTGACGTCGCCGACGGCGTACAGGCCGGGCGCGGCCCGGCAGCGGGCGTCGACGAGGACCCGCCCGTCCTCGCCGAGGCGCCCGCCGGCCTCCTCGACGCCGAGGCCGCGGGTGGCGGGGGCGCGACCGGTGGCCAGCAGGAGCCGGTCGAAGCCGACGGTCGTGCCGTCGGACAGCTCGGCGAGGCCGCCGTCGCCGTCCGGGCGCACCCGCGCGAGGGTCACGCCGGTGCGCACGTCGACGCCGTCGGCGCGCAGCGCGGCGGCCAGGCACTCGCCCACGGCGCGCGGCTCGCGCGCCAGCAGGGTGGCGCTGCGCTGCACCAGGACCACCCGCGAGCCGAGCCCCCGGTAGGCCTGCGCGGACTCGCAGGCCACCGCGCCGCCGCCGAGGATGAGCAGCCGGGCGGGCAGCTCGGGCGCGGCGAGCATCTGCTCCGACGTCCACGTCGGCACCTCGTCCAGGCCCTCCACGTCCGGGCGCACGGGGGTGCTGCCGGTGCCGACGACGACGGCGGGCGCGGTGAGGACGTCGGCGCCCACGACGACCCGTCCGGGGCCGGCCAGCCGCGCGCGCCCGCGCACGACGCGGATCCCCTCGCCGGTCAGCTCGGCGGCCGCCGCGGAGTCGTCGCGGTAGGAGGCGGCCTCGTCGCGCACGGCGACGGCCGCGGTCCACGGCAGGTGGGCGCGCGCCGACAGCAGCAGCGACTTGGCGGGCACGCACGCCAGGTACGGGCAGTACCCGCCGACCAGGCCGTCCTCGACGGCGACGACGGAGCGCCCGGCGCGCGCCAGTTCCAGGGCGGCGATCTTCCCGCCGGAGCCGGTCCCGATCACCACGACGTCGCTGTCCACGCCCGCGAGCTTCACCGAAACTCCGACGACCCGCCCCCCGAAGGACCGACCCCGCCGGCCCCGCGGCGTGGTTGGGTCGCTGCGTGAGCTCCCCACCCCCCGACGCCGCCGCGCTGGAGTGCCGCGGCCTGTCGAAGCGGTTCGGCCAGGTGCAGGCCCTGGACGCGCTGGACGTCGTCCTGACCGCCCCCGCCACCGGTCTGCTGGGCGCCAACGGCGCCGGGAAGTCGACGCTGCTGCGCACGGCGCTGGGGCTGACCCGCCCCGACGCGGGCCGCCTGGCGGTGCTGGGCCTGGACGCGGTGGCCCAGCGCGCGGAGGTGCGCCGGCGGGTCGGCTTCATGCCCGAGCACCCGTGCCTGCCGGCGGACCTGAGCGCGCAGGACGTGTGCGTGCACCTGGCGCGGATGCGCGGGCTGGGGCGCCGGGACGCGGTGCGCCGCACCAGCGAGGTGCTGTTCGCGGTGGGCCTGGAGGAGGAGCGCCGCCGCCCGGTGGGCAGCTACTCCCTGGGCATGCAGCAGCGCACGAAGCTGGCGCAGGCCCTCGTGCACGGCCCGGACCTGGTGCTGCTGGACGAGCCGACGTCGGGCCTGGACCCGGCCGGGCGCGAGGAGATGCTGCGGATCGTGCGGCGGCTGTCCACCGAGCTGGGGATCCGGGTGGTGACCAGCTCGCACGTGCTGGACGACATCGAGCGCACGTGCGACGAGGTCGTGGTGCTGCGCTCGGGCCGCCTGGCCGCGCAGCGGCCGGTGCAGGTGGCGGGGGCGGGCGCCGGTCCGGTGCGCGTGCAGGTGACGGGGGACGTGCCGGCGTTCGCGGCGGCGCTGGAGGCGGTCGCGGCGCCGCTGGGGGCGCGGCTGGCGCCGGCCCCGGACGGCGCGCTGGTGCTGGACCGCGGCACGGACGAGGTGCTGGACGCGGTGCGGGACCTGGCCGTCGAGCGCGGGGTGGGGCTGGCGCGGGTGGCGCCGGCCGGGCGCGGTCTGGAGGACGTGGTGCTCGACGCGATGCAGGGCGCCGAGCAGGGCGCGGAGCAGGAGGCCGAGCGGGCGGGGCAGGAGGTGGCGACCGGTGAGCGCTGAGACGACGGCCGGCGAGGGGGCCGCCCCGCGCGCGGTGCTGCACGACATCCGCTACTCGCGCTGGAGCGGGACGCTGCGCCCGCGCCGCTCGGCCGTGGCCGCCTTCGTGGCCTCGGGGGTGCGCCGGCCGCTGGGCCTGCGCCGCAGCGCGGGCGCGAAGGTGTGGCCGTTCCTGCTGCTGGGCGCGGCGTACCTGCCGGCGCTGGCGGTGGTCGCGGTGCCGCTGCTGGTGCCGGCGGTGCCGGTGCAGCCGACGGAGCTGATCTCCTACCCGCAGCTGCTGGCGACGAACGCGGTGGTGCTGCTGGCGTTCACGGCCACGTCCGTCCCCTCGATGCTGACCCGCGACCGGCGCGACCGGGTCCTGTCGCTGTACTTCGCGACCGCGCTGTCGTGGCTGGAGTACGTCACGGGGGTGGTGCTGGCGGCGCTGGCGCTGCTGGCGATCATCGTCCTCGGCCCGATGCTCGTGCTGTTCGTGGGATCGGTGGCCACGGCCGACGAGCCGCTGCGCTGGCTGGGCGACACCGCGGGCGAGCTGCCGCGGATCGTGGCGGCGGCCGCGCTCGTGGCGGCGTTCCACGCCGCGCTGGGGCTGGCGGCGGGGTCGCTGACCTCGCGGCGGGTGTTCGCCGTCGGCGGCTACCTGGCGGTGGTGCTGGTCGGGCCGGCGCTGGCGAACCTGCTGGCGGCGGTGACGGGGGAGGAGTGGCCGCTGGCGTTCGACCCGGCGACCGGCCCGGTGCGGCTGGCCACGAGCGTGCTGGACGGCACGGCCGGGACGGGCGCACTGGGCTGGGCGGTGTGGGCGGCGGTCGTCGTCGCCGGCTGCGCGGTCCTGGCGCTGAAGTACGGGCGGGGGAGCGACGCGTGAGCGCGGTGGTGGAGCTGGACGCCGTCAGCAAGTGGTACGGCGACACGGTGGCCCTGTCGGACGTCAGCGTCGCGCTGGGGCCGGGGGTGACGGGCCTGCTGGGCCACAACGGCGCGGGCAAGTCGACGGCGCTGTCGCTGCTGGCCGGCGCGGTGCGCCCCAGCCAGGGCCGGGTGCGGGTGCTGGGCCTGGACCCGCACGCCGATCCGTCGGTGCACCGCGGGCTGGGGGTGGTCGCCGACGGGGAGGGGACGTGGGCGCACGCCACCGCGACCGCGCAGGTGGAGTTCCTGGCCCGCCAGCGGGGGGTGCGCGACCCGCGTTCGGCGGCGCGCGCCGCGCTGGCGCGGGTGGGCCTGACGCAGGCCGCCGACCGGCGGGTGGGCGGCTACTCCAAGGGCATGCGGCAGCGGGTGAAGCTGGCGCAGGCCCTCGTGCACGACCCGCAGGTGCTGCTGCTGGACGAGCCGCTGAACGGCCTGGACCCGGCGCAGCGGCGCGCGGACGTGGACCTGGTGGCGGCGCTGGGCGCGGAGGGGCGCACGGTCCTGGTGTCCTCGCACGTGCTGGGCGAGGTGGAGCGGATGGCGCAGCGGGTGCTGGTCGTCGTCAACGGCCGCCTGGTCGCCGAGGGCGAGCCGGCGGGCATCCGGGAGCTGCTGGTGGACCGGCCGCGCTCGGTGCGCCTGGCCGGGCCGGCGGTGCGCGAGCTGGCGGGGGCGCTGCTGGCGGACGGGCTGGTGAGCGCGGTGCGGGTGGAGGAGCACGACGTGGTGGTGGAGGCGCCGCGAGCGGTGGCGCTGGCGGAGGCGCTGCCGGCGGCGGCGCGGCGCGCGGGCGCGACGCTGCGGCGGGTGGAGCCCGTCGGGGAGGACCTGGAGAGCACGTTCGCGCACCTGGTGCGCGCGGCGAGGGGAGCGGGCCGGTGAGCGCGTGGTCGGCGACGTCGACGACTCTGTACGGGTTCTCGCTGCGGGTGGTGCTGCTGCGCGGGCGCACGGCCGCGTTCGCGGTGCTGCCGCTGCTGGTGGCGCTGGTGGCCGTCGCGGTGATCGCGACGACGAGCGTGCCCTCGCGCTACGGGGTGACCTCGACGGTGACGGCGGGGATCGTCACCGGTCTGGTGGTGCCGGTGGTGGCGCTGGTGCTGGGCACGGGCGCGTTCGGCGACGAGCGGGACGCCCGCACGCTGCCGCTGCTGCGCGGCACGGCCCGCCCGCGCTGGCACGTGGTGCTGTCGCGGTGGGCGGCGGCGTGGACGGCGACGGTGCTGCTGTGCCTGCCGGCGGCGGCGGGCGCGGCGGCGCTGGGCGTCTCGGTGGACCGCCCGGTGGGGCGGGTGCTGGCGGGCACGCTGCTGGCCACGGTCCTGACGGCGGCGGCGTACACGGCGGTGTTCGTGCTGCTGTCGCTGCTGACGAGCCGGGGCCTGCTGGCGGGGCTGGCGTACGTGGTGGTGTGGGAGACGTTCCTGGCGGGGCTGGCGCCGGCGCTGCGGGGGCTGTCGATCGGCTCGTACGGGCGGCGCGTGGCGACGCTGGCGCTGCCGGCGGACGTGCCGGTCGCGACGGTGGCGACGACGTCGGTGGCGGTGGCCGCGGTGGTCCTGGCGCTGGTGGCGGCGGTGGCCGTGGCGCTGGCGTCGCTGCGGCTGCAGCGGATGGACGTGGGGGGGGGGCGCACCCCCGGTGCGCGCCGGGGGGGTGCTGGGGGGCCTCAATGAGCGCCCACGCGGTGGGGATGTGGGGGCGCATGGTGTGCGCGTCGAG
>NZ_JBEUEI010000034.1:0-40255 GCF_041020755.1 Kineococcus terrestris
CCGCCCCCCCCCCGCCCCGCGGCGCCCCCCCCGGCGGCGCGCCCCCCCCCCCCCCCCCCCCCCCCCCCCCCCCCCCCCCCCCCCCCCCCCCCCCCCCCCCCCCCCCCCCCCCCCCCCACCCGCGGGCGAGCGCGGGAGCGGACGTGTTTCCGGCGGGTTTCCGGCGGGTTCCGCGGGCCGCACCGCTTGGTGGTTCCGACGACGCCGCGCGCCCGGGCCACCGGAACGTTGGAGGTCCGGCCGCTGCGCCGCGCCGCCCCGGCCCGGAACACTGGCCGTCCCCCACCCGCAGGAGGACCCGTGGTGAGCACCACCGAGCGGGGCGCTCGCGGCCCCGCCGCCGTGAACGCCCTCCCCGACGACGAGTTCCGCGACCTGCTGCTGTCCTGCTGCCGCGCCCCCCGGTGGGCCGACGCCCTGGTGGCGCAGCGCCCGTTCGCCACCGCGACCGCGCTGCTGGACGCCGCCGACGCGGAGCTGGCCGCCACCGCCGAGGAGGACGTGGACGCCGCGCTGGCGGCCCACCCCCGCATCGGGGAACGGTCGGCGGAGGCGTCCTCGCGCCGCGAGCAGGCCGCGGCCCTGGCCGCCGACCCGGCCGTGCTCGAGGAGCTCGCCGCCGGCAACCGCGCCTACGAGGCCCGCTTCGGCCACGTGTACCTGGTGCGCGCGGCCGGCCGCGGGGCGGAGGAGCTGCTGGCGCTGCTGCGCTCCCGGCTGGGCAACGACCCGGCCACCGAGCGCGCCGTGCTGCGCCGCGAGCTCGCGCAGATCACCCGCCTGCGGCTGGAGCGGGTGCTGGCCGGCGCCCCCGGACCGATGTCGTGACGACCCTGTCCACCCACGTCCTCGACGCCGTCACCGGCACCCCCGCGGCCGGTGTCGGCCTCGTCCTCACCGGCCCCGGCGGCGACGTCCTGGCGCGGGGCCGCACCGACGGCGACGGCCGCGCCGGCCTGGGCGCCGACCTCGGGGCCGGGCCGCACCGGCTGGCGTTCGCCACGGGGGAGTGGTTCGCCGCCGCCGGGCGCGAGACGTTCCACCCGGAGGTCGTCGTCGCCTTCACCGTCACCGCGGACGGGCCCGCGCACCTGCACGTGCCCCTGCTGCTGTCGCCCTTCGCCTACTCCACCTACCGCGGGAGCTGACCGTGCCGATCGTGCTGGCGGACCACCGCTACGGCAAGGCCGAGAACCGGGTCGTCCGCTTCCGGCGGGACACCGCGCGCCACGAGGTCGTCGACCTGAACGTCACGACGACGCTGCGCGGTGACTTCGCCGACGCGTACCTGCGCGGGGACCAGTCGAAGGTCCTGCCCACGGACTCGCAGAAGAACACGGCGTACGCCTACGCCGCCGCGGACGGCGCCAGCACCGTCGAGGGGTACGCGCTGGCCCTCGCCCGCCACTTCGTCGACGACGTGGCCCCGGTCAGCGCCGCGCGCGTCGACGTCGAGGCCTACCCGTGGACGCGGGCGCGGGTCGGCGGCACCGAGCACGACCACACCTGGGTGCGCTCCGGCCCCGAGGTCCGCACGGCCGCCGCCGTCGTCAGCGACGAGGGCGGGGACCGGGTCGTCCACCTGCTGGCCGGCCTGAAGGACCTCACGCTGCTGAAGTCCACCGGCTCGGAGTTCCGGGGTTTCCTCGTCGACGGGTACACGACCCTGCCGGAGGCGGAGGACCGGGTGCTGGCGACGTCCCTGGACGTGACGTGGCGCTACGCCCCGGCGGCCGTGGCGGACGGGTTCGACGTCGACGCCGCGCACGCGCGGGTCCGCGAGGCGGTGGTCGAGCAGTTCGCGACGCTGCGCTCCCTGGCCCTGCAGCAGACGCTGTGGCACATGGGCCGCTGCGCCCTGGAACGCGTCCCCGAGGCGGTCGAGGTCCGGCTGTCGGCGCCGAACAAGCACCACTTCGCCTACGACGTGGCGCGCTTCGGCGTCCCGGACCGCGGCGAGGTGTTCCACGCCGACGACCGCCCCTACGGGCTCATCCGGGCCGTCGTCGCGAACGACGAGTTCCCCGCGGCGCCGGAGGCGTGGGCGTGAGCGGCGTGGGCGTGAACGGCGTGGAGGGTGCGGACGCGCGCTTCCTGGACCGGGCCGTGGAGCTGGCGACGCGCAACGTCGCCGAGGGCGGCGGCCCGTTCGGCGCCGTGCTCGTGCGCGACGGGCAGCTGCTGGCGACGGGCCAGAACCGGGTCACCCGCGACAACGACCCCACCGCCCACGCCGAGGTGCAGGCCATCCGGGACGCGTGCCGGCGCACCGGCACGTTCTCCCTGCACGGCAGCACCCTGTACTCCAGCTGCGAGCCGTGCCCGATGTGCCTGGCCTCCTCGCTGTGGGCGCGGGTGGACCGCGTCGTGTACGCCGCCGACCGCCACGACGCCGCCCGCGGGGGTTTCGACGACCGGACCTTCTACGAGCTGTTCTCCACCGACCGGGCCTCGTGGTCGACCGCCGTGCTCCAGCGGCGCACGGCCACCGCCACCGACCCCTTCGACGCGTGGCTGACCAGCACCGCGCGCGTCGACTACTGAGGGGCCCCGCCGTGCCCGTCCGGGAGAACGCCGGGACCGCCGGGGTCGTCGTGCCCGTCGAGGTCGTCGTGCAGCCGCAGGGCCACGTGCACGTCGGCGAGGTCGGCGACGTCGCGCAGGTCCCGGCCGAGCAGCTCCTCCAGGCGGCCCACCCGGTACCGGACGGTGTTCTGGTGCACGTGCAGGGCCTGCGCGGTGCGGGTGGGCGAGAGGCCGTGGCGCAGGTGCGCGCGCAGCGTGGTGAGCAGCTCGCCGTCGCCCAGGACCGGCCCCAGCACGCGGCGCGCGAACGCGGCGCGCTCGCGGGCCGGGACGGTGCGCAGCAGGTCCACGACCGTGCCGGTGGCGCTGTCCTGCACGACGGCGACGGGACCCGCGGTCCGCTCGTGCGCGGCGGCCAGCGCGCGACGGGCGCCGGCCACCGCGTCCTCGCCCCCCTCGCCGGCGCGGCTGACACCGACGAGCAGCCGACGGGCGCCGAGGGAGGGCGCCAGGCGCGCCAGGCGCCGGCGCAGCAGCGCGAGCAGGTCGGGGCGGCTCTGGACGACGGCGGTGGCACCGCTGGAGGTGACCTGCACCCGGTGCGGCACGTCGGCCAGGGCGTCGGCCAGCGCGCGCGCGGACCACGCCCCGCCGGCCAGGGCCACCACGACGTCGCCCCGCGGGGCCGGCGGTGCCGCGGCCGTGCGGCGGTGCACCGCGACCGCCCCGGCGAGCGCGTCCAGCAGCGCGCCCGCCGCGGCGGGGGCGCCGGCGTCGGTGAGCACCCACCAGCGCTCGGCGGGGTCCTCGGCGGCCACCGGCCGCACCTGCGCCGCACCGGCCACCAGGTGCACCAGCGCCGGGGCGGCGGCCGCGCGCGCCCCGGCGCGCACGGCGTCGTCGACCTCGTCCTCGCGCAGCGGCACCGGTCCGGGCACCACCTGCCGGCCGGTGGCCGACAGCACGCGCACGGGGCCGCCCACGTGCGCGGCGACGTCCTCGGCCTGCTCGGCCACCGGGCGCCCCTCGGCCAGGCCGCGCAGCAGCCGCAGCAGGGCGCCGTCGTCGGCCGGCCCGGTGCCCGCACCCCCGCCCGCACCCCCGCCCGTCCCCGGCGCGACGGCGGCGGCCACGCGCGCGCTGACCTGGTGGAACGGCAGGTCGGCGGGCACCGCGAAGACGGGCAGCCGGTGGCGGCGGGCGGCCAGCACGACGTCCTCGGGCACCTCCCCGAGCAGGCCCTCGCCGACCGCGAGGGCGCTGGCCCCGGCGTCGGCGACCGCGGCGACGAAGCGCTCGCTGTCGCCCTCGTCGCGGCGCCACGCCAGGCCGGTGAGCACCAGGTGGGCCACGCCGACGTAGCGGCCGGGCTCGAGCAGGTCCACGGTGCTGGTGCCGGTGACGGGCCGCTGCAGCGCCGCCGCTTCCCCCGCGATCATCCGCAGCCCGGCGCCCGGGCCCGCGGACCCGTCGCCGTCCGGTCCCGGCAGCAGGTCGCGGACCCGCACACGCACCTCCACCGTCTCGAGGGGGGCTCGCGCCCGTGGACCTGAACGCGGTCGAGGACATCATCCCCGTGCGGGACCGCGCCGCGCTGGCCCGGGCGCACACCGGCGCGGCCGGCACCGCCGTCCTGGCCGGGGGCACCTGGCTGTTCTCCTGCGAGCAGCCGCACCTGCGCGTCCTGGTGGACCTGACCGCCATGGGCTGGGAGCCGTGGACGGTCTCGGCGCGGGGCCTGCGCCTGGCCGCGACCTGCCCGGTGGCCGAGCTGGCCGCCGTCCCGGCCCGCCCGGGCTGGGCGGCGCACCCGCTGCTGCGCTGGTGCGTGCGGGCGCTGCTGGCCTCCTCCGCGGTGCGGTCGGTGGCCACCGTCGGCGGCAACCTGTGCACGGCGCTGCCGGCGGGCGCGGTCACCTCCCTCGCGGTCGCCCTCGACGGCGCGGTGGAGCTGTGGGGCCCGGACGGCTCCACCCGGCACCTGCCGGTCGAGGAGCTCGTGGTGGGTGACGGGCGGACCGCGCTGCGGCCGGGGGAGGTGGTCCGGGCGCTCGACCTGCCCGAGCGGGCGCTGCGCGGGCGCACCGCCTCCCGCCGCACCTGCCTGCAGCGGCTGGGCCGCTCGGCGTCGCTGGTGACCGCCCGCGCCGACGAGGACGGCGCGTTCACGCTCGCGGTGACGGCGGCGACGTCGCGCCCGGTGGTGCTGCGCTGGCCGGCCGCCCCGCCGGCCGGGCGGGCGGTGCGCGACGTGCGCGCGGCCGTGCAGGAGGGGCCGGGGTGGTTCTCCGACGTGCACGGCGACCCGGACTGGCGGTGCGCGGTGACGCTGCGCAGCGTCGCCGAGGTCGTCGAGGAGCTGGACCGGCCGGGAGGTGCCTCGTGAAGCTCACCGTGGACGGGACGGCCACCGAGGTGGAACCGCGGCCGGGCCAGTGCCTGCGCACCCTGCTGCGCGAGGGCTCGTGCACGGCGGTGAAGAAGGGCTGCGACAGCGGCGACTGCGGCGCCTGCACGGTGCTGGTGGACGGCGCGCCGGTGCGCTCGTGCCTGTACCCGGCGCTGCGCGCCGCGGACCGCGAGGTCACCACCGCAGCGGGCCTGGCCCCCGCGGGGTGCCTGCACCCGGTGCAGCAGCGGTTCGTGGACGCGGCGGGGTTCCAGTGCGGTTTCTGCACGCCGGGGATGGTCGTCACCGCGGCCGCGCTGGACGAGCGGCAGCGCGCCGACCTCGACGAGCACCTCAAGGGGAACCTGTGCCGCTGCACCGGGTACCGGTCCGTGCGCGAGGCGGTCGCGGGCGACCGGGACCCCTCGACGCCCCCGCCGGCCCGCAGCGGCGCGGTGGGCGAGGCGGTGAGCGCTCCGGCCGCGCACCGCGTCGTCACCGGCACCGAGCCGTTCACCCTCGACCTCGCCGACGGCGACGTCCCGCCCGGGCTGCTGCACGTGGCGGTGCTGCGCAGCCCGCACGCGCACGCCCGCGTCCGCTCGATCGACGTGCGCGCGGCCGCCGCGCTGGAGGGGGTGCACCTGGTCCTGACCCACCACGACGTCCCGCAGGTGCTGTTCTCCACCGGCCGCCACCAGGACCGCCTCGACGACCCCGACGACACCCTCGTGCTCGACCCCGTCCTGCGCCACCACGGCCAGCGGGTCGCGGTGGCCGTGGCGGAGTCCGTGGCGCTCGCGGAGGAGGCGCTGCGGGCGGTCGTCGTGGACTACGAGGTGCTGCCCGCCGTCCTGGACCCGCACCGGGCGGGCGAGCCCGGTGCGCCGCTGCTGCACGCCGACAAGGACGCCGACGCCAGCCGCATCGCCGACCCCGGCGCGAACCTCGTCGCCCAGCTGCACAGCGAGGTCGGCGACGTGGCGTCCGCGTTCGCGGCCGCGCACACCGTCGTCGAGGGCACCTGGCGCACTCAGCGCGTCGCGCACCTGGCGCTGGAGACGCACGGCGCCGTCGGGTGGCTGGACGAGCGGGGGCGCCTGGTGGTGCGCAGCAGCACGCAGGTGCCGTTCCTCGTGCGCGACGAGCTGGCCCGCGTCCTGGACCTGCCGCGCGAGCGGGTGCGGGTGCTCGCCGCCCGCGTGGGCGGCGGTTTCGGCGGCAAGCAGGAGATGCTCGTCGAGGACCTCGTCGCCCTGGCGGTGCTGCGCACCGGCCGGCCCGTGCAGTACGAGACCACCCGCCGCGAGGCGCTCACGGCCCTGCCGACGCGCCACCCGATGAGCGTGCGGGTGCGCCTGGGCGCGGACGCCGACGGGACGCTGACGGCGCTCGCGGTGGACCTGCTCTCCGACGCCGGCGCCTACGGCAACCACTCCCCGGGGGTGATGTTCCACTCCGTGCACGAGTCGGTGGCCACGTACCGGTGCGCGAACAAGCGCGTGGACGCCCGGGCCGTCTACACGAACTCCGTACCCTCGGGGGCGTTCCGCGGGTACGGCCTGGGGCAGGTCGTCTTCGCCCTGGAGTCGGCGCTGGACGACCTGGCGCGCGAGCTCGGCCTCGACCCGTTCGCGGTGCGGCGCAGGAACGTCGTCGTCCCCGGCGACCGGTTCGTCGCGACCACCGACCCCGCCGTCACCGGTGAGGACGACGGCCTGCGGTTCGGCAGCTACGGCCTGGACCAGTGCCTCGACCTCGTCGAGCGGGAACTGCCGCGCGGCGGCGACCCCGTGCCCGACGGGCCCGGCTGGCGCACGGGTTCCGGGATCGCCCTGTCAATGATCGCCACCGTGCCGCCGCGCGGGCACGTCGCGGAGGTCTCCGCGGCCCTGCTGGCCGACGGGACGTGGGAGCTGAACGTCGGCACCGCGGAGTTCGGCAACGGCACGACGACCGTGCACACCCAGATCGCGGTGCAGGCGCTGGGCACGACCGCCGACCGGTTGCGGTTGCGCCAGGCCGACACCGACGTCACGGGCCACGACACCGGGGCGTTCGGTTCCGCGGGGTCCGTCGTCGCCGGCCGTGCGCTGCTGACCGCCTGCGAGCGCCTCGCGGGGCAGGTGCGGGCGCTGGCCGCTGAGCGGTTCGGGGCGGACCCGGCCGAGGTCGTCCTGCACCCGGACGGGGTGCGCTGCGGGAACCGCACCGCGACGCTGGCGGACCTGCACGCGCAGGCGGTGCGCGCCACCGGCCGCGGGCCGCGGGCCGAGGGCCGCGACGACGCGGCGCTGCGCTCGGTGGCGTTCAACGTCCAGGGGTTCCGCGTCGCCGTGCAGCCGGCCACGGGCGAGGTGCGGGTCCTGCGCTCGGTGCACGCCGTCGACGCGGGCGTCGTGCTGAACCCGGTGCAGCTGCGCGGGCAGGTCGAGGGCGGTGTGGCCCAAGCGATCGGCTCGGCCCTGTTCGAGGAGGTGCACCGCCACCCCGACGGCAGCCCGGCCACGACCTCGTTGCGCGAGTACCACGCCCCGCGCGCGGCCGACCTCGGCGAGACGCAGGTCCTGTTCGCCGACACCGTCGACGCCGTCGGCCCGCTGGGGGCGAAGTCGATGAGCGAGGCCCCCTACAACCCCGTCGCCCCCGCCCTGGCGAACGCGGTGCGCGACGCCACCGGTGTGCGCCTGCGGGAACTGCCGATGCGCCCGGACCGGGTGTGGCGCGCGCTGCGGGAGGTGGCGGAGCGTGCGTGAGCTGTTCGGCGACCTGCGCCGGGTGCTGGCCGCGGGCGAGCCGTTCGCCGTGGCGACGGTGTTCCGCGTGGAGGGCTCGGCGCCGCGGCCGGCGGGCGCCTCCCTCGTCGTCACCGCGGACGGGGCCGTGAGCGGCAGCGTCTCGGGCGGCTGCGTCGAGGGCGCGGTCTACGAGCTGTGCCGGCAGGCCCTGGAGGACGGGCGCGCCCGCACCGAGCGGTTCGGGGTGGAGGACGGCGTGGACGACCCGTTCGCGGTCGGGCTGACCTGCGGCGGCACCCTGGACGTCCTCGTGCGGCCGGTCGCGGGGGCGGACGCGGACCTGCTGCGCCGGGCCGTCGAGGCGGACGCGGACGGGAGGGCCGTGGTGCTGGCGACCGTCGTCGGCGCTGCGGGCCCGGCCGGGGCGGCCCCGCTGGGACGGACCCTGCTCCTCGAGGACGGGCGGGTCGTGGGGAGCCTGGGCGACCGGGTGCTCGACGAGAGCGTCGCGGGCGCGGCGGCCGGTGCTCTGCGGGACGGCGGCTGGGACGGCAGCCGGGACGCCGGCGGGTCCCTGGTGCGCGGGGGCGCCGCCGGGTGGCGCGCCGGGGTGGAGGTCCTCCTCGAGGTCGTCGCCCCGCCGCCGCGGATGCTGCTGTTCGGCGCCGTCGAACCGGCGGCGGCGCTGAGCCGGCTGGGGAGGTTCCTCGGCTACCGCGTGACCGTGTGCGACGCCCGGGCCGTCTTCGCGACCGCCGCCCGGTTCCCGGACGCCGACGAGGTCGTCGTCCAGCGCCCCGACGCGTACCTGCGCGCGACGGCCGTCGACGGGCGCACGGTCGTGTGCGTCCTCACCCACGACGAGCGGTTCGACGTGCCGGTGCTGCGGGAGGCGCTGCGCGGGCCGGCTGGGTTCGTCGGCGCCCTGGGCTCGCGGCGCACGCACCGCGACCGCCTGGCGCGGCTGGCGGCCGCGGGGGTGGGGCCCGGGGAGGTCGCGCGGCTGTCCTCGCCGATCGGGCTGGACCTGGGCGGGCGGACCCCGGAGGAGACCGCCCTGTCGATCGTCGCGGAGGTCGTCGCGGCCCGGCGCGGCGGCAGCGGGGCGCGGCTGAGCGGTACCGCCGGGCCGATCCACCGCGCCGGCGCGTCGCCGGCGCTCGTCGAGGAGGTGCGCCGGTGCTCGTGAGCGGTCGGACGGACGGGACGGCGGTGCCGCCGGTGCCGCCGGTGGGCGCTGCGCCGCGCGCGGACGTGGTGGTGCGCGCGGCGCGGGCCGTGGTCGGCGGGGCGGTGCGGGCGGTGTCGGTGGCCGTGCGCGACGGGCGGGTCGTTGGGCTCGAGGCGCTGGAGCACCCCTGGGAGGCGGCGCGGGAGGTGGTCCTGGCCGCCGACGAGGTGCTGCTGCCGGGGCTGGTCGACACCCACGTGCACGTCAACGAACCCGGCCGCACCGCGTGGGAGGGTTTCGCCTCCGCGACCCGCGCGGCGGCCGCCGGGGGGATCACGACCCTGCTGGACATGCCGCTGAACAGCGTGCCGGCGACCCTGGACCCGGACGCGCTGGCCGCCAAGCGGGCCGCGGCCCGGGGGCGGTGCGCGGTCGACGTCGGTTTCTGGGGTGGTGCGGTCCCCGGCAACGCCGGCCGGCTCGCGGCCCTGCACGAGGCCGGGGTGTTCGGGGTGAAGTGCTTCCTGCTCGACTCGGGGGTGGAGGAGTTCCCGCCGCTGGACGCGGACGGCCTGCGGGCGGCGATGACCGAGCTGGCGCGCTTCGACGGCCTGCTGCTGGTCCACGCCGAGGACCCCGACCAGATCGCCGCCCACGCCCACCCCGGGGGCCGGCGGTTCGCCGACTTCCTCGCCTCCCGGCCGCCGGTCGCCGAGGCGCTCGCGGTGCGGGCGGTCGTCGAGGCCGCCGCCCGCACCGGCGCCCGGGCGCACGTCGTCCACCTGTCCTCCGCGGCGGGGGTGGCCGAGGTGCGCGCCGCCCGGGCGGCCGGGACGCGGCTGTCCGCGGAGACGTGCCCGCACTACCTGGTGCTCGACGCCGACGCGGTCCCCGACGGGGACACCCGGTTCAAGTGCTGCCCGCCGGTGCGCGGGCGGGCCGAGCGGGACGCGCTGTGGGACGGGCTGCTGGACGGCACGATCGGCTGCGTCGTCTCGGACCACTCCCCGTGCACGGTGGAGCTGAAGCGCCTGCGGGAGGGCGACTTCGGCACCGCGTGGGGCGGGATCGCCTCGGTGCAGCTGGGGCTGCCCGTCGTGTGGACCGCGGCCCGCGAGCGGGGGATCGGGCTGGAGACCGTCGTGGGCTGGATGTCCTCGGCCCCGGCCGACCTGGCGGGCCTGGACGACCGCGGCCGGATCGCGGTGGGCGCCGTCGCCGACTTCGCCGTGTTCGCGCCCGAGCAGGAGTGGACCGTCGACGCGCGCGCGCTGCGGCACCGCAACCCGGTGACGCCCTACGACGGGCGCGCGCTGACCGGTGCCGTCCGCTCCACCTGGCGGCGCGGGGAACGGGTCGACCTGGACGGCGAGGCCCGCGGGCAGTTGCTGGAGCGCCCGCCGGGCGCGGGGAGAGGGTGAGCGCGGTGGACGGCCGAGGAGTTCGTCGAGGAGTCCGGGAGCGGGGGTCGCTGGTGGGGGAGCCGTCGAGCGGGGTCGGTGTCGCGCAGCCGGCGCTGCGCGACACCCGTCTGCTGCGCACCGCGGTCGGTGCGCCGGTGTCGCCGCCGCCGCGGCTGCTCATGGGTCCCGGTCCCGTCACCGTCGACCCGCGGGTGCTGCGCGCGATGTCCGCGCAGCTCGTCGGGCAGTACGACCCGGCGATGACGGCGTACATGGACGAGACCCGTGCCCTGTACCGGGAGGTGTTCGCGACGGACAACGAGGCGACCGTCCTCGTCGACGGCACCTCCCGCGCCGGGATCGAGGCCGCGCTGGTCTCCCTCATCACCCCCGGCGACACCGTCCTCGTGCCGGTGTTCGGCCGCTTCGGGCACCTGCTGCGCGAGATCGCCGAGCGCTGCGGCGCCGACGTCCACGTCCGCGAGGTGCCGTGGGGGACGGTGTTCACGCTCGAGGAGCTCGAGGCGGCCGTCCGCGAGGTCCGCCCGTCGCTGGTCGCCCTCGTGCAGGGCGACACCTCCACCACGATGAACCAGCCGCTGGAGGGCGTCGGCGCGCTGTGCCACCGCTACGGCGCCCTGCTGTACGTCGACGTCACCGCGTCGCTGGCGGGCAACTCCTTCGAGATGGACGCCTGGGAGGTCGACGCCGCCACGGCCGGGTTGCAGAAGTGCCTCGGCGGCCCCTCCGGCAGCGCCCCGCTGTCGCTGTCGCCGCGGGCGGTGGAGGTGGTCCGGCGCCGGCGCAGCGTCGAGGCGGGCCTGCGCGCCGACCCGGGCCCGGGCGGGCGGACCGCGGTGGGGGACCTGCGGATCCGCTCCAACTACTTCGACCTCGCGATGGTCCTCGACTACTGGGGCGAGGAGCGGCTGAACCACCACACGGAGGCCACCACGATGCTCTACGGCGCCCGCGAGTGCGCCCGGCTGCTGCTGGAGGAGGGCCTGGGCGAGGTCGTCGCCCGGCACCGCCTGCACGGGGCCGCGATGCTCGCCGGGGTCCGCGGGCTGGGCCTCGCCGTGTTCGGCGACGTGGAGCGCAAGATGCACAACGTCGTCGCCGTCCACGTCCCCGCGGGCGTCGGCGCCGACGCCGTGCGCGCGGAACTGCTCGACGACTACGGCATCGAGATCGGCACCAGCTTCGGCCCGCTGGCCGGGCGGGTGTGGCGCATCGGCACGATGGGCTACAACGCCCGCAAGGACGCCGTGCTCGTGACGCTCGCCGCGCTGGAGCAGGTGCTGCGCCGCCACGGCGCGCCCGTCGAACCGGGCGGCGGAACCGCTGCCGCGCAGGAGGTGTACGCGTGAGCGCGGCGACCGGAGCCGGCGTTCAGCGGGACGCGCGGCAGGGCGTCCGGCACGACGCCGGCGCCGGCGCCCGGCGGGTGCTGGAGCGCTGCGACGAGCTCGCCGCGGTCTCGGCGCTCGCGCACGGCATCGAGCGCGTCCACCTCTCGCCCGAGCACGCGCGCGCCAACGCGCTGGCCGCGGGCTGGGTGCGCGAGTGCGGGGCGCGCACGTGGACCGACCAGGCCGGCAACCTGTGGGGCCGGCTGGAGGGCCGGGAACCCGGCCTGCCGGCCCTGGTGCTCGGCTCGCACCTGGACACCGTCACGGACGCCGGGCGCTACGACGGCGTCCTGGGGGTGCTCAGCGCCGTCGAGGTCGCCCGGCGGCTCGCCCCGCGGGCCGGGGACCTGCCCTTCGCGCTGGAGCTCGTGGCGTTCTCCGACGAGGAGGGCACCCGGTTCTCCACCGCCCTGACGGGCAGTTCCGCCGTCGCCGGGACGTGGGACGAGGCCTGGTGGGAGCGCCGCGACCGCGACGGCGTCACGGTGCGGCGGGCGGCCGAGGAGTTCGGGCTGGACCCCTCCCGGATCGGCGAGGCCGCCCGCGCGCCGCAGGACCTCGTCGGCTACCTGGAGCTGCACATCGAGCAGGGCCCGCTCCTGGAGGCCGCCGGCCGCCCCCTCGGGGTGGTGACCTCCATCGCCGGGGCCCGGCGGTTCGCCGGCCGCGTCGTCGGGGAGGCCCGGCACGCCGGCGGCACCCCGTACCCCGCGCGCCGCGACGCCCTCGTCGGGGCCGCCGAGGTCGTGCTGGCCGTCGAGCGCCTCGCGGTCCAGCGCGGCGGCATCGCGACCGTCGGCCGGTTGCAGGCGCACCCCGGCGGGGTCAACGTCGTGCCGGGGCTGGTCGAGTTCTCCCTCGACGTGCGCGCCGAGCGCGACGAGGACCGCGACGCCCTCGTCGCGGCGGTCGAGGAGCACGCGCGGGGAGTCTGCGCCGAGCGCCGGCTCGGGTTCGAGCTGACCGAGGTCCACCGCGCCGCGGGCGTCGGCTGCGACGCGGACCTGACGGCCTCGGTGGTGGCCGGGATCGCCGCCACCGGCGACGCGGACCCGCTGCGGACCTGGTCGCGCGCCGGGCACGACGCGATGGCGGTGGCCGCGGTCACCCCGGTCGCGATGCTCTTCGTGCGCTGCGAGGGCGGTGTCAGCCACGCCCCCGCGGAGGCCGTCACCGCCGCCGACGTGGCGGCCGGACTGGACGCCCTCGAGGCGGCGGTGCTCGACGTCGCCGCCCGCCGCGCGTGAGCGCGCCGGGGCCGCGGGCCGCGCCGGACCCCGGCGCGCTCACCTGGCGCCCCCCGGACGGCGCGGTGCCCCTGCCCGCGGGCAGCGGGACGGGGCCGCTGGCCGGTGTCCGCGTGGCGGTCAAGGACGTCGTCGCCGTGGCGGGGCAGCGCACCGGCGCCGGGGTGCCCCGCTGGCTGGAGCGGGCCCTGCCCGCCGCGGCCAGCGCCCCCGCGCTGCAGGCGCTGCTGGACGCCGGCGCCGTCGTCGCCGGGCTCGCCCGCACCGACGAGCTGGCCTTCTCCCTGCTGGGCGTCAACGCCCACCACGGCACCCCGCCCAACCCGGCCGCGCCCGGCCGGGTCCCCGGCGGCTCCTCCTCCGGCTGCGCCGCGGCGGTGGCCGGCGGCGCCGCCGACCTCGGCCTGGGCACCGACACGGCCGGGTCGCTGCGCGTGCCCGGCTCCTGGTGCGGCCTGCACGCCTGGCGGCCCACCCACGGCGCCGTCGACACCACCGGCGTGCTGCCGCTGGCCCCCTCCTTCGACACGGTGGGGCTCCTGGCCCGCGACGCGGGGCTGCTCGCCGCGGCGGCGCGGGTGCTGCTGCCCGGTGCGTCCGCGCCCGCGCGGCGCCCGGCGGCCCTGCTGCGCAGCCGCACCCTGCTCGGGCTGGCCGAGCCCGCCACGGCGCGGGCGGTCGAGGCGGCGCTGGCGGCGCTGGCCGAGCGGACGGGCCTGCCCGTGCGCGACGTCGGCGACGACGTCACCGCCGACGAGGCCGGGGAGTGGGCGGCCGCCTTCCGCACCGCGCAGGCCGCCGAGGCGTGGGCCGCGCACGGCGCGTTCGTCACCGCCGAGCCCGGCGCCCTGTCCCCGGCGGTCGAGGCGCGGTTCCGGGCGGGCGAGCGCACCGGCGCCGCGCAGCTCGCCGCGGCGCGGGCGGTCGTCGAGCGCACCCGCGCCCGCCTGGACGCGGTGCTGGAGGACGGGTGGCTGTGCCTGCCGAGCACCGCGACCCCCGCGCCGCCGGTCGGCGCGCCACCGGAGCTGCTCGAGGCCGTGCGCGCCGGGACGCTCCCGCTGACGACCCTGGCCTCGCAGACGGGGGTGCCCGCGGTCGGCCTGCCCGCGGGCAGGGCCGGCGGGCTGCCCGTCGGCCTGTGCGTGCTGGCGCCGCGCGGTGAGGACCGCTCGCTGCTGGTGCTGGTCGCCGGAGGCTGACCCGCGGCGGCGCGCCTCCTCAGGCGGCGAGCCACTCCCGCACGCGGGCCGTGTGGGCGGCGGCGAACCCCTCCGGGGCCGCCGCCCCCTCCAGGGACGCCGTCGCGCACGCGGCGAGCTGCTCGTCGTCCAGGCCCAGCGCGGTGCGGGCCGTCTCGTACTCCTCCAGCAGCCCCGGCCCGAACAGCAGCGGGTCGTCGCCGTTGAGGGAGCAGCGCACACCCGCCTCCAGCAGCGCGGGCAGCGGGTGCCGGCCGATCTCGGGAACCACGGCCAGCTCGACGTTGGAGGTCGGGCACACGTCCAGGACGACCCCCTCGGCGGCCAGCCGCTCGACCAGGGCCGGGTCCTCCACGGCCCGCACCCCGTGCTGCACGCGCCGGGCGCCCAGCAGGTCGAGGGCGTCGCGGACGCTGTCCGGTCCCAGCAGCTCACCCGCGTGCGGTGCCGCGAGCAGCCCGCCCTCGCGGGCGATCGCGAAGGCGCGCTCGAAGGGCGCCGGGGGGAACAGCGACTCGTCCGCGGCCAGGCCGAAGGAGACCACGCCCTCGCCGGCGTAGCGGACCGCGAGGCGGGCCAGCTCCTCGGCGTCCTCGGGCGGCTGGTGGCGCAGCCCGCACGCCATCCACCCGAACCCGATCCCGAGCCGCGCCGCCGTCGCGCGCCCCTCGTCCAGCACGGCCTCCAGGACCGCCTCCGGGCCGCCGAGCGCCCCGGCGTAGGGCACCGGGTTGCCCTGCGGCTCCACCCACACCGCCCCGTCGCGCGCGGCGTCCTCGACGACCTCGCGCACCAGCCGGCGCAGGTGCGCCTCGGTGCGCACGAGGCGGACGGCGCCGTCGTACATCGCGACGAACTCGGAGAACGAGGTGAAACCGCGGACCGGGGGTTCCGGCGCCCCGGCCTCGGCCGCGAGGTCGGCGAGGGTCGAGGGGCGCATCGCCCCCTCGAGGTGGACGTGCAGGTGGGCCTTGGGCAGGTCGGCGAGGGCGCGCACGGGATCTCCGGGTGTCCGGGTGCGGGCGGGGCCCGCGGCGTGGTGGTGGGGGCGTGGTCGGTGGGTCAGGTTCTCACGCGACCGGCGCGGGGCCGTCGACGCGGTCGCGGTCGCGGCGGCCGCCGGGCAACCGCGGGCCGGGGGAGCCGAGACGCTGGCGCAGGGTCGGGCCGGGCAGCGCGCCGGGCGCCGGCAGCCGCCCGCGGCGGCGCAGCTCGGGGACGACGAGGTCGCAGAACAGCCGGTGGTCGGCCGGGGAGAACACGGCCTCCAGCAGGAAACCGTCCACGTCCGTGACCTCGACGAGCTCCTCGAGCTGGTCGGCCACCTCGCCCGGGTCGCCGACCACGGTGAAACCGCGCGTGCCCCGGCCGCGCAGCTCGGCCAGGACCTCCCGCACCAGCGGGGTGGTGCCGTCGGGGCGCCGGAACCGGTCGATGTTGCTCTGCCCCATCTGGCCCACGCGCGAGCTGCCGGCCCCGGCCAGGGCCCGGTCCAGCGGCTGGTCGGGGTCCAGGGCGGTGAGGTCGATGCCGGTGTTCCCGGCGTAGACCACCGCGGCCACCTCGTCGGTCTGCATCGCCTCGAACTCGGCCCGCCGCTCCGAGGCCGCCGCCGACGTCTCGGCGACCGTGACCGTGGCCCCGACGAGGACCCGCACCGACGCCGGGTCGCGCCCGAGCGCGGCGGCGCGCCCGCGGATGTCCGCCACGTTGCGGGCCGCGTGGGCGGGCGTCGTCCCCTGCAGGAACACGCACTCGGCGTGCCGGGCGGCGAACGCGCGGCCGCGATCGGACGAGCCGGCCTGGAACAGGACCGGGGTGCGCTGCGGCGACGGCGGCACCGTGAAGTACCCGGAGGTGCGGAAGTGGGTGCCCCGGTGCTCGACCCGGTGCAGCCGCCGCGGGTCGGCGAAGACCCCGGCCGCCTTGTCCTCGACGAGGGCGCCGTCCTCCCAGCAGTCCTCCCACAGGCGCCGGCACAGCTCGACGTGCTCCTCGGCGATCTCGTAGCGGGTGTCGTGCGCGGTCATCGTCTCGTGCCCGAACAGGGCGGCGACGGTGTCCTGCGACGCTCCGGTGACGACGTTCCAGCCGATCCGCCCGCCCGTCAGGTGGTCCAGCGTGGCGAAGCGGCGCGCCATCGCCACGGGGTGGTCGACGCCGGTGGAGGCGGTGACGACGAACCCCAGCCGCTCGGTGGCGCGGGCGAGCGCGGGGACCAGCAGCATCGGGTCGAGCCCGGAGAAGTTCAGCCCGCCCCGCACCGCGGCGTCGGGCAGGTCGCCGTCGACGCTGGGGTAGCCGTAGCCGTCGGCGAAGAACAGGAAGTCGAACCCGGCGGCCTCCAGCAGCTGCGCCACGCCGACCCAGTGCTCCACCTCCCGGTGGTGCACCGAGTCGCTCCACGGGTGCGACCAGCTGAGGGTCCCGCCCACCTGGGGCGCGGCCACCTCGAAGACTCCCAGGTGCATGCGTCGCACCGCGGACCACCTCTCGCTCTGCGGCGCGCGCCGCGCGGACCAGCCGGTCCGCAGCAGAGCACACCCGTGTTTCCTCTGTGTGACGGCGGCCGGGGTCCGCCGCGCGGGAGGTCGGCCGGTGCGGGGGAAACACGGCGTTCACACGGCTGGAACGCCGCCGCCGCGCGCGGCTGGTTCAGTACCGGGAGCCGGTCCGTCCGGCCCGTCCGCGCGCCCCGCGCCCGCACACCTCCCACCTCCGGAGCCGCCCCGTGAACGCACCCGCACCCCGCACCCGCACCGCCGTCCCGGCGCGGCTCGCGCTGCCGGCCAGCCGCCGCTCCCTGCTGCGCGGTGTGGGGCTGGGTGCCCTGGGCGTGGCCGCGCTGGCCGCCTGCGGGGAGGAGTCGGGGGCCGCGGGGACCTCGGGCAGCGGCTCGGGCGGCGCGGAGGGTTTCGGCGACATCGCCGTCCAGCTGTCCTGGATCAAGAACATCGAGTTCGCGGGGGAGTACTTCGCCATCGAGCGGGGCTACTACGCGGAGGAGGGGTTCGGGACGGTGGACCTGCTCGCCGGCGGTGCCGCCGGCACCGCCGCGGAGGCGATGGTGCTGTCCCGGCGCGCGCAGGTCGGCCTGTCCGCCCCGACGCTGACGGCCCCCGCGATCGTCAACGAGGGCGCCCCCCTGAAGATCATCGGCGCGACGTTCCAGCTGAACCCCTTCTGCCTGGTCTCGGTGGAGGAGCGCACCCCCGTCCGCACGGTCGAGGACCTGGCCGGCAAGCGCATCGGCGTCCAGACCGGCGGCAACGAGCAGATCTTCGCGGGGTTCTGCACCGCCAACGGCGTCGACCCGTCCACCTTCACGATCGTTCCGGTGCAGTACGACCCGTCGGTCGTGGCCTCCGGCGAGGTCGACGCGTTCATGGCGTACCTGACCAACGAGCCGATCCTGCTGGCCGGGCAGGGCCTGACCCCGGTGACCCTCGGGTTCGCCGAGCAGGGCCTGCCGTTCGTCGCCGAGACGTTCACGGTCCTGCAGTCGACCATCGACGAGCAGCGGGACATGCTCAAGGCGTTCCTGCGCGCGGAGGTCCGCGGCTGGACCGACGCCGTCGCCGACCCGGCCGAGTCCGCGCGCCTGGCCGTCGAGGTCTACGGCGCCGACCTGGACCTGGAGCTGGAGGAGCAGACGGCCGAGGCCGAGGCGCAGAACGAGCTCGTCGTCACCGACGACACCCGCGCCAACGGCCTGTTCACGATGACCGAGGAGCTGGTCCAGGAGAACGTCGAGGCCCTCGCCGTCATCGGCACGGACATCGCGGCCGAGCAGCTGTTCGACCTCACCCTGCTGGAGGAGGTCTACGCCGAGGACCCGGGCCTCATCACGGGCTGAACCACGGGCTGGGACAGCCCGCCGTCCACCACCCACCCGCACACCCACCCGCCCGCGCGAGAGGGGCCCGACCGTGTCCCACGACACCACCGCCGCTGACGTCACCGCCACCGCGGGTGCCGCCGCGGCGCCCGCCCCGGCGCCGCGGGCGCCGTCGGCCACCACGACGCCGTCGCTGCACCCCGCGGCCGCCACCGGTTTCCACCTGCAGGGCCTGAGCAAGCGGTTCACGCTGGGCCGCAAGACCGTGCAGGCCCTCGACGAGACGCACCTGGGGACGCGCAAGAACGCCTTCCTGTCCCTGCTGGGGCCCTCGGGCTGCGGCAAGTCGACGGTCCTGCGGATCCTCGCCGGCCTGGAGGAGCCGACCAGCGGGACCGCGCTGGTCAACGGCCTCACCACCCGGGAGCTGCAGCGGCAGCACGAGCTGGGGATCGCGTTCCAGGACTCCGCCCTGCTGCCGTGGCGCACGGTGGAGAGCAACATCCGCCTGCCGCTGGAGGTCGCCGGGGTCCGCCCCGACCGGGGGCTGGTGAGCGACCTCGTCGACCTCGTCGGCCTGCGGGGTTTCGAGAAGGCCAAGCCCGCGCAGCTGTCGGGCGGCATGCGCCAGCGGGTGTCCATCGCCCGCTGCCTCGTCGTGCAGCCCAGCGTGATGCTGCTGGACGAGCCGTTCGGCGCGCTGGACGACATGACCCGCCAGCGGATGAACGTGGAGCTGCTGCGCATCTGGACCGAGAAGCCGGCGACCACGCTGATGGTGACCCACGGGATCGCGGAGGCGGTGTTCCTGTCCGACGTCGTGGCGGTGATGAGCCCGCGCCCCGGGCGGGTCGTGGAGGTCGTCGAGATCGACCTGCCCCGGCCCCGGACGCCCGACCTGGTGCGCACCCCGGAGTTCCACGCGTACCACGACCGGCTCTCGGAACTGCTGTTCGGCGGCGGCGCCGGCGGGCCGGAGCAGGAGCGGTGAGCACCACGAGCCTGGGCGCGGCGGCCCGGCAGGCCCCGCCCGCGGCGGTGCCGGCCGCGCGCCGCGGCCTGCGCGACCTGCCCCCCTGGTCGGGCGGGGTCGTCGGCGCGGTGGTCGTCCTCGTGGTCTGGACGGTCCTGGCCCTGACGGTGTTCCGCGCCAGCGGCATCGTCCCGACGCCGTGGGCGGTCGTGGGCCGGGTCGTCTCGGACGGCCCGGGCGTCTACTGGGCCAACCTGTCGGTGACGACGTGGTCCGCGGTGCAGGGGTACCTGTGGGGCAACCTGGCCGCGTTCGCGCTGGCCGTCGTCGTCCTGCTCGTCCCCGCCTCCGAGGGGGCGGCCACGCAGGTGGCCGTCATCTCCTACTGCGTGCCGATGACCGCCGTCGGGCCGATCGTCCTCATCGTCTCCGAACCGGGCTCGCGCACGACCTCGGTGTTCCTGGCGGCCCTCAGCGTCGTGTTCACCTCGGTCGTCGGCTGCCTGCTCGGCCTGCGCGCCGCCGATCGCACCGCCCTGGACGTCGTCCGCGCCTACGGAGGCACCCGCTGGACGCAGCTGGTCAAGGTCCGCGCCGTCGCCGCGCTGCCCAACGTCTTCGCGGCGCTGAAGCTCGCCGCGCCCGCGGCGTTCCTCGGCGCGGTCCTGGGCGAGTACTTCGGCGGGGTGGACTCGGGCCTCGGCCTGCTCATCACCGCCGCGCAGACGCAGCTGCGGTACTCGCAGTTGTGGGCGCTGGCCATCGTCTCCGGCCTCGTGGCCGGTGCCGGCTACCTGCTCGTCGGGCTCGTGGCCCGGCTCGTCACCCCCTGGTCCTCGACCGGGCAGCGCGCGGGAGGGGTCTCCTGATGGCGAGCACCAGCACCAGCACCAGCACGGCCGCCCGCCCCGCGGCGGGCGCCGGCCCGGCGCACGAGGACCGCAGCGCGGGTTCCGTGGCGGGGTCGGTGGCGCGGCGGGTCGGGATCTCGGTGCTCACGCTCGTCGTGTCCACCGTCGTCCTCGTCCTGGCCTGGTACGCGCTGCTGGCGCTGCTGGACGTCGACCCGTTCGTCGGCAAGCGGCCCCTGGACGTCCACGCCTACCTGGTCACCGCCGAGGACGCCGCCGCCCACCGGGCGGAGCTGGCCGGCCTGCTCCTGGTGACGCTCGGCAACGCGGGGATCGGCTTCGCGGCCGGCCTCGTCGCGGCCGTGGCCGTCGCCTCGCTGTTCACGCTGTTCCGGCCGCTGGAGTTCGCCTTCATGCCGCTGGCCATGCTGCTGCGGTCGGTGCCGCTGGTGGCGATGGCGCCGCTCATCGGGATCGTCTTCGGCCGCGGGGCGGCGGGCGCCGCCGCCATCGGCGGGGTCGTCGTGTTCTTCCCGGTGCTGGTGAACCTGGCGCTCGGGCTGCGCTCGGCCTCGCCGCAGGCCGTGGACCTGGTCCGGGTGAACGGCGGGACGCGCTGGACGGCGCTGCGGAAGGTGGCGGTGCCCAGCGCGCTGCCGAACCTGTTCGCCGCGGTGCGGATCTCCGTGCCGGGCGCGGTGATCGGCGCGATGCTCTACGAGTGGCTCTTCAGCGGCCGGGGCCTGGGCGCGGAGATCTTCCGGGCCAACTCGCAGGTCCAGTACTCCAAGCTGTGGGCGATCGTCGTCGTCGTCACGTTCACCTCGATCCTGCTCTACACGCTGGTCACCATCGTCGAGACGCTGGTCCTGGCCCGCTGGGGCCCGGACGCGGGGCGCCGCTGACCGGGGCGGTGGCGCACGCCGCGCACCGGCGGTGCCTGGGAGGCGGCTGGGCAGCCGCCGGGTGCCGTCGGGGCGCGAGCTGGGCGGAAACGCCCCGCCGCGGCACCGCGCGCGGTTAGGGTCGCCGCGGCGGTCGCGCTCACCCGCGCCCGCCGCAGCGCCCGTTCCACGCCCGTCCCGCGCCCGCCCGGAGGCTCCCGTCGTGCCCGAGGTCCCCGCGGTGCCCGCGGCGCGACGGCCCCCCGCCGCGGTCCTCGCCCGCCGCGAGGAGTTCGGTCCCTACGACCTGCTGGCCGAGCTGGCCTTCGCCCAGTACCTCGCCGGGTCCTGGGACGCGGCGCTGCGCGCCTGCCGCGAGGGCGTCGCGCTGTGCACCGCCGCCGGCGACGAGACGACCGTGCGCTACCTGTCCTTCACGACCGCGGCGTGCCTGCTGGAGGTGCTCGACCCCTCCGGCGCGGCCGCGGAGGCGCAGGCCCTCCTGGACCGCCTGCCCGAGCAGGAGAGCGCCTGGCGGGCCAAGACCCTCGCCCTGCTGGCCGACGCGCGCCTGGCGCTGGGGCGCACGTCGGCCGCCACGGACGCCCTCGCGCAGGCGCACGCCCTGGCCGCCGACCCCGGCCGCAGCTACAACGGCATGTCGGCGGCCTTCTCCACGGCCACGGCGTTCCGCTCGCTGCTGCTGTTCGAGCTGTGCCAGGAGCTGCTGGAGCAGGTGCGCCGTTCGCCCTGGCTCGACGTGGCCCGCACGGCCGTCCTGCGCGCGGTGGCCGTCAACCGCACCCTGTGGGGTTGCTGCCTGGCCCTCAGCGGCGACCCGGCCGCCGCCCGCGCCCAGCACCTGGCCGCCCTCAGCGACGTCGCCGCGCTCGCGGCCGCCGCCCGCGACGTCGGTGACGCCGCGATGGCCCGCCGCGCGCTCGCGCTGGAGGGCTTCCTGCTGCACCGCCTCGGCGAGGACGGACTGGCCCTGGCCCGCGTGCGGGAGGCCCTGGCCGGCGGCGGGGTGCGCGACGGGCTGGTGGAGCTGCGGGCGGCCCGGCTCGCCCTGGCGGTGGTGCTGGCCCGGGCGGGGGAGCCGGAGCGCGCCCGGGCGGTCCTCGCGGAGGTCGCCGCCGTGCGCGTGCACGAGGACCGCGAGCTGTGGGAGGCGCTGGGCCACGAGGCGCTGGCCGAGGTGGAGAGCGCCGCGGCGGCCGTGCCCGCCCCGGTCGTGGCGGCCTGGCGGCAGCTGGCCCGCGCCTCGACCGCGCGGCTGTGGCGCGACCGCGAGTCCCGGTTCGAGGCGCTCACCGACCGCGTCCGGCTGCGCGCGCTGGACGAGGAGGCGGCCCGCGCCTCCCGCGAGCTGCGCACCGACCCGCTGACGGGCCTGGGCAACCGGCGCGAGCTGCAGCGCCTGCGCGAGCGCGCCGCCGCACCCGCCGCCGGGGACGCGGCCGCCGTGCTGTTCGTCGACGTCGACGACTTCAAGGCCGTCAACGACACCTTCTCCCACGCGGTCGGCGACGCCGTCCTGCGCCGGCTGGCCGACGTCGTGCGCGGCGCGTGCCGGGGCGCCGACGTGCCGCTGCGCTACGGCGGCGACGAGTTCGTCGTCGTCCTGGCCGACCCCGCCGGTGCCGGGCCGGCGGCGCGGCGGGTGCTGGAGGCCGTGCGCCGCCTGGCGTGGGACGAGGTCGCGCCGGGTCTGCGGGTGCGGGTGTCGGTCGGCTCGGCCACCCGCGGCGACCTCGCGGCGGCGCTCGCCGCGGCCGACGCCGCCATGCTGGCGGCCAAGCGCTCCGGCCGCGACCGCCTCGTCACCGGCTGAGCGCCCGCCTCAGCGGCGCGGGCCCCGGCGCACGTCCGCGGCACCGGGGCCGGACAGCTCGTCCGGGCCGACCGGGCGCCCGCTGAGCAGCAGCAGGAGCGCCTCGCCGCTGCCGCGCACCTCCGGTCCCCGCCCGTGCTCCCAGCCGGCGTCCTCGGCCACGAGGCGGTGCCCGCGCACCCGGGCGCCCGCGCTGCCGCCCACGGTGACGTTCAGCGGCCAGCGCGTGCGCACCAGGACGTCCGCGGCGGTGCGCAGCGCGCGGGGGTCCGTCCGGTGCTCCAGGTCCAGCGGCCGCCGCACGTCGAGCCCGTGCAGGACGGCCTCGAGGACCGCCGCCGCCCGGGGGACCCCGGGCGGGGAGGCCAGCGTGGCGGCGTCCTCGCGCAGCTGGGCGAGGACGGCCGCCCGGCCCCGGGCGGCCCAGGCCGCGGCCGTGCGGCGGTTGAGCCGGTTCGGGTCGAACCCCGCGGCGGCCAGGCCGCGCAGGACGGCTCCCGGTCGTGCCACCGGCGCCCACGCCAGGTGCGCGGTGACGTGCAGCACGGTCCACCCCTCGCACAGCGACGGCACGGCCCACGCCGCCTCGTCGAGGTCCTCCAGCTGCTCCAGCAGCGCGCGGCGCTCGGTACGCAGCAGCTCGTCCAGCAGGGCCCGGTCAGCACGGCTCACGACGCCTCCCCCGGTGGGTGGCAGCGAGGGTCGACCCGGGCGCGGGCGCTGTCAAGGGCCGGTGTCAGCGGCCCGGGCCGCGCCGGGCGTTGCGCCGCGTGGCGTCGAGGGCGAGCTCGACGAGCAGGACGAGGACGGCCACGACGAGGGCCACCAGCGCGGCCTCGCCGCCGCCCAGGCCCAGCACCGTCCCGCCCAGGAGCGCCGCGACGAACCCGGCCAGCGCCCACAGCGCGGGCCGGAGCAGCGTGCGGGCGGGCGGTCGCGGGCTCACGCGACCACCCCGGCAGCGGGCCCGGTCGCCGGCAGGAAGGCGCGCAGCCGGGCGGTGACGGCGTCCGGTTCCAGCAGGTGCGGCCAGTGCCCGGCCGCGAGGTGCCGCAGGTCCACCGAGCGGGCGCGCGGGTTCAGCGCCGCCAGCGCGGCGGCGTCGACGTCGCGGGTGGTGCGCAGGTGCAGCAGCGGCGCGCGCACGGCCGCCAGCAGCGGCCGCGGGTCCAGCTCCAGGACGTCGGTCCACAGCGGCCGCAGCACCTCCTCGGGGGTGGCGGCGATGCCCGCGACGACCTCCTCGCGCCGCTGCGGCTCGCGCTCGCCCCAGGCGGCGCGCATCGACGCCACGAGCACGTCCGGCCACGGCTCGGAGCGCACCGCGTCGGCGCGGGCGCGCTTGGCGGCCAGCGCGTCCGCGGTGACGGGCACGTTGGAGTCCACGAGCACCAGCCCCGCGACCAGCTCGGGGCAGCGGGCGGCCACCACCAGGGCGACGACCCCGCCGGTGCTGTGGCCCACGAGGACGGCCGGCTCCGCGGGCCCGTCCGCCGGAGCCCCGGCCGGGCCGTCCGCCAGAGCACCAGCCAGGTGCGCCGCGACGGCCTCCAGCGACACCGGCCCGGGCGGCGGCGGCGCGCCGTGGTGACCGGGCAGGTCGCGCGCCTCGACGTCGTGCTCACCGGCCAGGGCCGCCGCCACCGCGGACCACTGCCCGGCGTCGCAGCCGGCGCCCGGCAGGAGCACGACGCGGCGCCGGGGCCGTCGGGGGTCCGTCACCGCCGGCCCCGTCAGCGGGAGGCCAGGACGCGCACGGTCCACGGCGCCACGCGCAGCGCCCGGCCCGCGGGCGCGGCGCGCCGGCGGCGGTCCGGCGCCGAGCTCCACCGCGGCAGGTAGCGCGGCAGGCCCTCCACCTCGGGCACGACGACGTCGCGCTGGCGGTCGCCGCCGTTGAGGACGACGAGGACCGACGCCTCGCCGCGGTCGCGGCCGTCCACCAGCACCTGCAGCACGCGCCGCTCGCCCTCGTGCCAGCGGTCCACGCTCATCGGCTCCCCGTCCTCGGCGAACCACAGCAGGTCCGAGCGCTGCTCGCGCACCGGGTGCCCGCGCAGCACCCCCGCCGTGCGCAGCACGGGGTAGCGCCGGCGCAGCTCCAGCAGCGCGCGGGTGTCCTCCAGCAGCTCCCGCTGCCAGGGCGCGAGGTCCCAGTCGATCCAGGACACCGGCCCGTCCTGGCAGTAGGCGTTGTTGTTGCCGCCCTGCGAGCGGCCGAACTCGTCGCCGGCGGTGAGCATCGGCACCCCGCTCGACAGGACGAGGGTCGCCATGAGGTTGCGCACGCTGCGCCGGCGCGCCTCCAGCACCCCCGGGTCGGAGGTGTCGCCCTCGACGCCGTGGTTGTAGCTGGTGTCGGAGTCGCTGCCGTCGCGGTTGCCCTCGCCGTTGGCCTCGTTGTGCTTGCGGTCGTAGGAGACCAGGTCGGCCAGGGTGAACCCGTCGTGGGCCGTCACGAAGTTCACGCTCGTCAGCCGCCCGCGCCGCACGTCGAACGTGTCGGCCGAGCCGGCGAAGCGGGTCGCCAGCTCCCGCAGCCCCCGCCCGCCCATCGCCGGCGCGCCGTGCCCGAGGGCGGTGTCGCGCGCGTCGGTCAGCCAGAAGCGGCGCACCCCGTCGCGGAAGCGGTCGTTCCACTCGTGCACGGGGGCGGGGAACTGCCCGGTGCGCCAGCCGGAGGGGCCGACGTCCCACGGCTCGGCCACGAGCTTGACGTCGGCCAGCACCGGGTCGGCGGCCAGCGCCACGAGGAACGGGTGGTCGGGGGTGAACCCGTCGCGCCCGCGCGCCAGCGTCGTCATGAGGTCGAAGCGGAACCCGTCGACGCCCAGCTCGTCCACCCAGTACCGCAGCGAGTCCAGGGTGAACTGCACGACCCGCGGGTCGGTGAAGTCCAGCGAGTTGCCGCAGCCGGTGACGTCCAGGGGCCGCCCGCCCGCGTCGCGCAGGTAGTACGTGGCGTCGTCCAGCCCGCGGAAGGACAGGTGCGGGCCGTCCGGGCCCTCCTCGCACGTGTGGTTGTAGACGACGTCCAGCAGCACCTCGACGCCCGCCGCGTGCAGCGAGCGCACGGCGCGGCGGAACTCCTCGCGCACCCCCTCCGGGCCGGCGGCGCGGGCGCGGCGGGTGGCGTAGGGGGCGTGCGGGACGTTGAACGCCAGCGTGTTGTAGCCCCAGTAGTTGCTCAGCCCGCGCCGGCGCAGCGCCACCTCGGAGGTGCTGGCGTGCACCGGCAGCAGCTCCAGGGTGGTGACGCCCAGGGAGCGCAGGTGCTCCACGACCGCCGGGTGGGCCAGCGCCGCGTACGTGCCGCGCTCGTCCTCGGGCACCTCGGGGTGCTGCTGCGTCAGGCCGCGCACGTGCGCCTCGTAGACGACCGTGTCCGCCCACGGCACGCGCGGGCGCTCGCCGGGGGTGGGGCGCAGGTGCCGCGGCAGCGGTCCGAGGACGACCGAGCGCGGCACGTGCGGGGCGCTGTCGCGCGGGTCGGGCACGGCGAGGTCGCCGCGCAGGTCGTCGTCGACGGCGTGCCCGAACACCTCCGGGCGCAGCGCCACCTCCCCGTCCAGGCCGCGCGCCCACGGGTCCAGCAGCAGCTTGGCGGGGTTGTGCCGCAGACCGCGCTCGGGGTCCCAGCGCCCGTGCGCGCGCAGGCCGTAGCGCGAGCCGACCGCCAGCTCCGGCACGTGCCCGTACCAGACACCGTGCTCGACGTCGGGCAGCGCGGTGCGGCTCTCGCGGCCGTCGGCGGTGAAGACGCACACCTCCACGCGGTCGGCGTGCGCGGCCAGGACGGCGACGTCGGCGCCGCCGCCCTCCTCGGCGCTGCGCGGGCTCACGCCCAGCGGGTGGGGCCTGGCGGGGCGCGTCGGCGGGGACGGTGCTGGCACCCGCCGCAGTCTGCCCGACCTCGCCCCCGCTCTTACACTCGAGACGTGCGGACGGCCTACCTGGACCACGCGTCGACGGCGCCCACCCGGCCCGAGGCCGTGGCGGCCTGGACCGAGCGGGCGGGGCTGGTGGGCAACCCCTCGTCGCTGCACTCGGCGGGCCGGCGCGCCCGCAGCGCCGTGGAGGAGGCCCGCGAGGAGGTCGCCGCCGCTCTGGGCGCGCGCGCGGGGGAGCTGGTGTGGACCTCCGGGGGCACCGAGGCCGACAACCTGGCCGTCAAGGGCCTGTGGTGGGCGCGCCGGGCGCAGGACCCGCGCCGGCGCCGCGTCCTGGTCAGCGCGGCCGAGCACCACGCCGTCCTGGACCCGGCCGAGCACCTGCGCGAGCACGAGGGCGCCGACGTGCGCCTGCTGCCCGTGGACGCCGCCGGCCGCACCGACCTGGACGCGCTGGCCGCGGAGCTGGCGCAGGCCCCCGAGGAGGTCGCCCTCGTCTCGGTGATGTGGGCCAACAACGAGGTGGGGACCGTGCAGCCGGTGGCCGAGGTCGCGGCGCTGGCGCGCGCGGCGGGCGTGCCCGTGCACACCGACGCCGTGCAGGCCGTGGGGCACCTGCCGGTGGACTTCGCGGCCGCGGGCGTGGACGCGCTGTCGCTGTCGGCGCACAAGTTCGGCGGGCCGGTGGGGGCCGGGGCGCTGCTGCTGCGGCGCGGCACGCCGCTGGTGCCGCTGCTGCACGGCGGCGGGCAGGAGCTGGGCGCCCGCTCGGGCACGCTGTCGGCACCGGCCGCCGCCGCGACGGCCGCGGCCCTGCGGGCGGCGCTGAGCGGCCAGGACGCCGAGCGCGAGCGCGTGGCGGGCCTGCGCGACCGGCTGCTGGCCGGGCTGGCCGAGCGCGTGGACGGCGTGCGGGTGCGCGGGTCGCTGACCGACCGGCTGCCGGGCAACGCGCACGTGACGATCGACGGCTGCGAGGGCGACTCGCTGCTGTACCTGCTGGACGCCGCCGGGGTGGAGTGCTCCACGGGCTCGGCGTGCCAGGCGGGGGTGCCGCAGCCCAGCCACGTCCTGCTGGCGATGGGCGTGCCGGCCGAGCAGGCGCGCGGGGCGCTGCGCTTCTCCCTCGGCTGGTCGTCCACGCAGGAGGACGTCGACGCCGCGCTGGCCGCCGTGGGTCCGGCCGTGGAGCGCGCCCGCCGCGCCGCGGCCGGGTCCTCGCGCGCCGGGCGGCGCCGTCCGGCCGCGGTGGCGTCCTGATGCGCGTGCTGGCCGCGATGAGCGGCGGGGTGGACTCGGCGGTGGCCGCCGCCCGCGCGGTCGAGGCCGGGCACGACGTCGTCGGCGTGCACATGGCGCTGAACCGCTCGCCGGGCACCCTGCGGACCGGCTCGCGCGGCTGCTGCACCATCGAGGACGCCCTCGACGCGCGGCGGGCCGCGGACCTGCTGGGCATCCCGTTCTACGTGTGGGACCTGTCGGAGGACTTCGTCGCCGACGTCGTGGAGGACTTCGTCGCCGAGTACGCCGCCGGGCGCACCCCCAACCCGTGCGTGCGCTGCAACGAGCGGATCAAGTTCGCGGCGCTGCTGGACAAGGGGATCGCCCTCGGCTTCGACGCGGTCTGCACGGGCCACTACGCGCGCGTGCTGCCCGGCCCGCGCGGCCCGGAGCTGCACCGCGCCGCCGACGACGCCAAGGACCAGTCGTACGTGCTCGCCGTGCTGGACACCGACCAGGTCGCGCACGCGATGTTCCCCCTGGGCGACGCCCCGTCCAAGGAGCGGGTGCGCGCGGAGGCCGCCGCGCGCGGGCTGCCGGTGGCGGCCAAGCCCGACAGCCACGACATCTGCTTCATCCCCGACGGCGACACCCGCGGCTTCCTCGCCGACCGGCTGGGCGAGGAACCCGGCCAGGTCGTCGACGCCGACGGGGCGGTGCTGGGCACCCACACCGGCACGTACGGGTTCACCGTCGGCCAGCGCAGGGGCCTGGGCCTGACCCGGCCCGCGCCCGACGGCCGGCCCCGGTACGTCCTGTCCATCGAGCCGGTGCGCCGCACCGTCGTCGTCGGCCCCGCCGAGGCGCTGCGGGTGGACGGGCTGTCCGCCACCGACGCGGTGTGGAGCGCGCCGCGGCCCGCCGGCCCGGTCGAGGTCCACGTGCAGGTGCGCGCGCACGGCGAGCCCGTGCCGGCCGTGGTGGAGGCGACGGCCGGCGACGGGCTCGAGGTGGTGCTGCGCTCACCGCTGACGGGCGTCGCGCCGGGGCAGACCGTCGCGGTCTACGACGGCACCCGCGTGCTGGGTTCGGCGACCGTCAGCGCCACGCGCTGACGCCCGGTCGGTCCCTCAGGCGGCCTGCGGCTGGTGCTCGGCGGGGACGACCTCCTCGGGCACCGGCGGCGGCGGCGGGGTGCCGTCGCCGAACGGGCGCCCGCCGAGCTCCTCGCGCCCGTGCGGTTCCAGCCAGCCCGACAGGTCCGGGCCGGCCGGGACGATCCCCGTCGGGTTGATGTCGCGGTGGACCTCGTAGTAGTGCCGCTTGATGTGGTCGACGTCGATCGTGTCGCCGAACCCCGGCGTCTGGTACAGGTCGCGGAAGTACGCCGACAGCACCGGCATCTCGGACAGCTTGTGCCGGTTGCACTTGAAGTGCCCGTGGTAGACCGGGTCGAAGCGCGCCAGCGTCGTGAACAGCCGCACGTCCGCCTCGGTGATGGTGTCGCCCACGAGGTAGCGCTGGTGCGACAGCCGCTCGGACAACCGGTCGAGGCGGGAGAACAGGCGGTCGTAGGCCTTCTCGTACGCCTCCTGCGTCCCGGCGAAACCGCACTTGTAGACGCCGTTGTTCACGTCGCGGAAGACGTGCGCGTCGACCTCGTCGATCTCGGCGCGCAGGTGCTCGGGGTACAGCTGCGGCGCGCCCTCGCGGTGGTGCTCGGTCCACTCCAGCGACAGGTCGATCGTCATCTGCGGGAAGTCGTTCGTGACGACCTGCCCGCTGGGGACGTCGACGATCGCCGGGACGGTGATGCCGCGGTCGTAGTCGGGGAAGCGGGCGAAGAACGCCTCCTGCAGGCGCTCGTAGCCCAGCACCGGGTCGCGGCCGCCCTCGTCGAGGTCGAACGTCCAGCTGCGCTCGTCGTGCGTGGGGCCGGCCACCGCCATCGACAGCACCGGCTCCAGGCCCAGCAGCCGCCGGACGATGATCGCCCGGTTCGCCCACGGGCACGCGCGGCTGACGACGAGCCGGTAGCGGCCCGGTTCGACGGGGTAACCGTCGCGGCCGTCCGCGGTGATCCGCGTCGTGATGTACCGGGAGTCCCGGTCGAAGCCGCCTGACGGGTTCACGTACGGGCTCATGCCCGCGACGGTAGTGCGTCAGCCGACCAGCAGCACCGTGAGACCGTGGATCACCAGCCCCACCAGGGCTCCGACGACGGTGCCGTTGATGCGGATGAACTGCAGGTCGCGCCCGGCGAGCAGTTCGATCCGGTTCGCGGCCTCGCGCCCGTCCCAGCGCTGCACGGTGTCGGAGATGACGCTGGACAGCTCGGGCGCGAAGCGGCGCACGAGGAACCCCGTGGCGTCCGTCAGGTGACCCTCGACGCGGCGGGCGAACACCTCGTCGTCCACGAGGCGGTGCCCGACGTCGGTGACGGCCTCCAGGGTGCGCGCGCGCAGCGACGACGTCGGGTCCTGCACCGCGTCCAGCAGGTAGCCGCGCAGCGAGGTCCACACCCCCTGCACGGTGTCGGCCAGGCCGGGGGAGGACAGCAGCCGGCGCTGGAAGTCGTCGGCCTTGGCCCGGGTCACCGGGTCGTGCTGCAGGGCCTCGGCGTAGCGGGCCAGCAGGTCGTCGATCGCCCTGCGGCCGGGGTGGTCGCGGTCGGCGACGACGTCGTCGACCCAGCGGGTGGCCTCGGTGTGCACGCGCCGGCCCAGCCGCTCGTTGAGCCAGTTCGGCGCCCACTCCGGCGCCCGGTCCTCGACCAGGCGGCGCACGGTGGCCTCGTTGGCGCGCAGCCAGCGCTGGGCCTCGGCCAGCGTGAGGTCCACGACGGGGTGGTGGGTGCCGTCGCGCACCACCTCGGCCAGCAGCCGGCCCAGGGCCGGGCTCCACGGCTCGGCGGCGAACCGCTTGACGAGCACCTGGTCCAGGACGGCGGTGACCTCCTCGTCGCGCAGCACCCCCAGCGCGCCGCCGACGACGCTGGCGGCCTCCTGCACGACGCGCTCGGCGCCCCCCTTGCGGGTCAGCCACAGGCCGACCCGCCGGGGGACGCCGGCGCGGGCGACCTTGTCCCGCACGACCTCCTCGGCGAGGAAGTTGTCGCGCACGAACTCCTGCAGGGTCGCGCCGAGGGCGTCCTTGCGGCGCGGGATCAGCGCCGTGTGCGGGATGGGGATCCCGAGGGGGTGCCGGAACAGCGCGGTGACGGCGAACCAGTCCGCCACCGCGCCGATCATCGCGGCCTCGGAGGCGGCGTTGACCCACTCCCAGGCGCCCTCGCGCCCGGCCGTGGCCCAGTAGACGACCGCCGCGAGCACCAGCAGGCCGGTGGCCACCACCCGCATCCGGCGCAGGCCGCGGCGGCGCTCCTCCTCCCCGGCCGCGCCCGCCCACGCGGGCGCGCCGGGGGGCGTCGCGGCGGGACTCGTCGCGGCGGGGACGGGCGGGGTGCTCACGGCTCCATCATCGGGTCAGGCCGCCGGTGCCGCTCAGGCGCCGGGCAGCAGGTCGCGCAGCGGGGTGTCCAGCAGCCGCGCCAGGCCCGGGTCGGGGATCCCGGTGCCCTCGCAGGTCACGTCGCCCGCGGGCGCCTCGCCGGTGACGAGGAACGTGGTGACGACGTCGTCGACGCAGGCGTTGCCGATGGTCCCGTAGACGCCGTGGTCGCCCTCCCCGGTGACGGTGATCATCCGGGAGCTGGGCAGCGCCTCGTGCGTGACCCGGGCGCCCTCGACCGGGGTCGCGGGGTCGTTCTCGGACTGCACGACGAGCAGGGGCGGCAGGTCGCGGCCGTCGGGGCGCGGCAGGGTCAGCGCGGGGCGGTCCCAGTACCCGCACGGCTGCTGGAGCGTCGCCCACCCGCGCAGGGGGTGCGCGCTGCCCTGGCGCTCGCTGAGCTCCTCCCAGAACGCGCTGCCGCGCGTCCAGGCGGTGTCGTTGCAGGTGGTCGCGAGGAAGGTGGCCTGGAGGGTGTACGGGTGCGGCGGGACCCCGCCCTGTTCGGACCCGCTCTCCTCGGTGCTCAGCAGCTCGGGCGGCAGCAGCTCCTGCAGGCGCCGGGTCAGCTCCGCGGTGGCGCGCTCGGCGCCCGCGCGGTCGCCCCACGCGGCGAGGTCGGCCACCGTCCGCAGTCCGCGCAGCGTCCAGGCGAGCGTCTCGAAGTTCGCCTTGCCGTACATCGACTGCAGCACGAGCGCGTCCAGCAGGACACCGTCGACGCTCAGGCCGAGGACGGGCACCTGCAGCGGGCGCGCGGCCAGGTCCGCGCGCAGCCGCTCGTAGGTGGCGCCGACCTCCTCCGGCGTGGTGCCGAGGTGGAACAGGCGCGCGTGCTGCGCCGCCCACGGGGCGAAGTCCTGCTCGAAGCGGCGCTGGAAGGCGGGTGCCTGGTTCTCGGCGAACGCCGTCTGCCAGGGAGCGGTCACGTCCAGCGCGCTGTCGAGCACGAACCGGCCGGTCCGCGCCGGGAAGTACGTCGCGTACTGCGCGCCCAGCCAGGTGCCGGCGGAGTAGCCGACCCAGTCGATCGTCCCGCGGTCCAGGACGTGGCGGACGAGGTCGATGTCGGCGACGGTCTGCTCGGTGGTCACGACGTCCACCAGCGGGTCGTCGGCGCAGGCCGCGGCGGTGGCGGCCACCGCGTCGGCCGTCGCCAGCAGCGCCTCCGGGGAGCGGTCGCGGTAGTCGGGCGCGGAGGCCTGCGCCAGCGCGGCCTCCTCGCCGCAGCGCAGCGGGGTGCTGGCGCCCGTGCCGCGCACGTCCAGCCCGATGACCTCGGTGCCCTCCAGCCCGGGCACGGCGCCGATGGCGGCGGCCAGCTCCAGGCCGGACCCGCCCGGCCCGCCGGGGTTGGTGATCACCGTCCGCTCCGGGCGCTCGCCCCCGGGGCGCGGCAGCCGGCTGACCGCCACGCGCAGCGGCTCGCCCTCCTCGGGATTGCCCCAGTCGCGCGGCACCTGCACGGCCGCGCACTCCAGCAGCTCGGCGAACTGCGGCAGCTGCAGCCACTCCGGCGGGCACGGCGCCCAGGTCAGCTCCTGCTCGGCGTAGCGGGCCGGGGTGCGCGCGAGGAACTGCTCCTGCGCGTCCGCGAGCGTCGCCGGGCGCGCCGTGGCCAGCGCGGACAGCTCGCCCGTGCCGGGCAGCCCGGCCGTCGGCGGGGCCTGCGGGGGAGCGGGCGCCGCGGCGGCCGGGCCCGCGCCCAGCAGCAGGGTCGCTGCGAGCGCCGCGCCGGTCCCGGAGGCCAGCGCGGCGGTGCGGCGGCGGGCGGGCCGGAGCGGGCGGGGGCCCGGGGGGACGGCCGGTGGTGCGGTCGGGTGCATGGTGCGCCTTCCGTGCGGGGGCTGTGCGGGTCCTGGGTGATCACATCCACCCGCACCCCGCGCGCCCGTGGCGACGGACGAGCGGTGCGAGCCGGGTCCGCCGATCGGCCGACCCGCGGGTAGCGTCCGGCGACGTGCCCGACCGCCCCGACCCCGCGCCCGACCCCGCGCCCGACTCCGCACCGGAGGAGGGGCCCGCCGCGGTCCACCGGTTGCGGGGCGCGGCCACCGCCCCCGGGCCGCTGCCCGGCACCGACCCCCGCGAGGCCCTGCGCACCGTCTTCGGCGAGCTGGGCGAGGCCCCGCACGCGCCGTCCCTGCCGCAGCTGCCCGCCCGCGGGCCGGGCGCCGACGCGACCGGCCGCACGGCGGCGCTGCTCGTGGAGCTGCCCGTGGACCTGCAGCCGGCCGGGTGGCGCTTCGTGGACCGCCCGGGCCGCGACGTGGAGCGCGCGCGCTCCTTCCTGCGCGCCGACCTCGACGAGCTCGCCGAGGCCGCGCAGGACTGGCGCGGCCCGCTCGTCGTGCGGGTCCTGGGGCCGTGGTCGCTGCTGGCGGCCGTCGAGCTGCCCCGGGGGGAGCGCAGCGTCTCCGACGCCGGGGCGCGCCGGGACGTCGCCGCGTCGCTGGCCGAGGGCGTGGCCGCGCACGTGGCCGACGTGCGCCGCCTGGTGCCGGGCGCCGACGTCCTGGTCCAGCTCGACGAGCCGTCGCTGCCGGCCGTCCTGGCCGGGCGCCTGCCCACCCAGAGCGGGTACGGCACGCTGCGCGCGGTCGAGGAGCCGGAGGTGCGCGCCGTGCTGAGCGCGCTGGTGGACGCGGTGCGCGCCGCCGGGGCGGGCGCGGTCCTGCGGCTGCCGGCGCAGGAGACCCCCTGGCCGCTGGCCCGCTCGTGCGGCGCCGACGCCCTCGCCGTCGACGTGAGCGGCCTGGGCGACGCCGGGTGGGAGTCGGTGGCCGCCACCGTGGAGTCCGGGGTGCGGCTGTGGGCGGAGCTGCTGGCGGCGCGCGCCGCGCCGCCGCCCGTGCCCGAGGCCGTCGACGCGCTGCGCGTGCCCTGGCGGCGGGTGGGCCTGCCCGCCGCGGACCTGGCCGACGTGGTCGTCGCCCCGGCCGGCGGCCCGGCCGGGTTGCCGCCCGCGGCGGTGCGCCCGCTGCTGGGCCGGTTGCGCGCGGTCGCGGCGGCCGTGCTGGAGTCCTCCGGTGACTGAGCGACCCCCCGCCCCGGACCTGCGGGTGCGCCCCGCCGGTCACGACGACGTGCCGGCCGTCGTCGCCCTCGTGGAGTCCGCCTACCGCGGCGAGGCCAGCCGCGCGGGCTGGACCACCGAGGCGGACCTGCTCGACGGGCAGCGCACCGACGAGGCCGCGGTCGCCGCCGTCGTCGACGCGCCCGACGCCCTCGTCCTGCTGGCGCTGGACCCCGCGGACGACGGGGCACCGGTCGGCTGCTGCGAGCTGCGCGCGGGCGCGGGTGCGGGGGCGGCCGCGTACTTCGGCATGTTCGCCGTCGACCCCGCCCGCCAGGGCCGCGGCACGGGCCGGTTCCTGCTGACCGCCGCGGAGGCGGAGGCGGTGCGCCGGTGGGGGGCCGGCGCGCTGGAGATGACCGTCATCGCCCAGCGCACCGACCTCATCGCCTGGTACGAGCGCCTGGGGTTCCGCGCCACGGGGGAGCGCCGGCCCTTCCCCCACGGCGACGAGCGGTTCGGGCTGCCGCGCCGCGACGACCTGGAGTTCACGGTGCTGCGCCGGCCCGTGGCGCGGACCGCCTGACGCGGGTCCGCGCCACGGGCCGGCCACGGTTCAGGACAGGTCGGCCTGCACCTCGACGGTGAAGAACTCGTCGTCGTCCGGCACCCCCTCGGCGCGCCCGGCCGAGAACGGGTAGTTGTTGTCGTTGCTGACGACGACGGTGTGCGGGCCGGCGACGTCGACGCCCTCGATCGTCTGGAACGGGAACGTCGCGAACGGGGCGTCCCCGGCGACCCCGTCCGGGTCCGGGACGGCCAGGAGGTTGACGAGCAGTTCCTTGCGCGGGTGCCCCGCGGCGTCGCGCCGGGAGGTGTCCACGAGGAACAGCGCCTTGAACACCGCGGTCGGCCCCTCCCCGTTGTCCCGCTCCAGGACGAGGTACCGGTGGTCGTCGACGGCGGTCAGGTCGCCGATGGCGTTGGCCGGCGACTCCAGCCGGTAGGTGAACTCCTCGCCGCGGTAGCGGCCCTGGACGGTGTCGTAGCGCAGCACGCGCAGGTCCTGCGGGTCGTCGCCGGCGACCGGGCCCTCCAGCAGCGGGAACAGGTAGCGGCCGTCGGCGGACAGCGCCATGCCCTCGAAGCCCTTGCTGCGGCCCAGGGTCGGCTCGCCCTCCCCGAGCAGCGGGGAGTCGGGGGAGGTGACGCCCGGCAGCGGGACGGGCGCCTGCAGGACGCGGCCGGCGGCGTCGGTGCGCAGCAGGAAGGGACCGAACTCCTCGCCGAACCAGAACGTGCCGTCGGGCGCCCGCCGGAAGCTCTCGGGGTCGAAGTCGGCGCCGGTCAGCCGCCGGTCCTCGCGCGCGAGGTCCCACGGGACGTGGCGGTACGGGTCCGAGAGGCCGAACCCGCCGGGGACGACCTCGACGGAACCGTCGTCGGCGGGCTGCAGGCGGTGCACGGCCAGCAGGAAGTCAGCGCTGTTGGCCTTGGCGCCGTAGCCGTTGTCGGACAGCGCCAGCCAGCTGCCGTCCTCCTGCAGCAGGAGCCCGGAGAACCCCTGCACGGGCTGGGCGTCGAAGGGCACCTCGACGCCGTTGGCGCCCTCGACCGCCGCACCGCTGGGGACGGGCTCGCCGAAGGTGTCCGCGGGCAGCACGTGGCGCTCGAGCAGCCGGGCGGACTGGGCGGGCAGGTCGTCGCCGGGGCGGTCGGTGCGCGCGGAGGCCGTGGCGCCGGTGGCGAGGCCCCCGGCGAAGGTGGCGCCGGCGAGGGTGGTGCCGGCGAGGACGAGGGCGGCGGAGGAGCGCCGGGTGCGGGGAGTCACGGGCCGGGACGGTAGGACAGCCACCGCGGCCGGTGGGCGGACGCCGGTGGTCACCCCGGTGAACGCTGCGTGACCCTCCCTCCTGCACGTGTCGGACCCGGGCGGCAGGATGGACGACGTGAGCCAGAGCGCCGAGAGCACCGTCGAGGACCCGCCGGGCGGGGACGTCCCCGCCGCCGCGCGGCACCGCTGGCAGGAGCTGGTCCAGCGGATCGAGGCCGCCCGGTTCGCCTACTACGTGCGCGACGCCTCGCCCCTCAGCGACGGCGAGTACGACGCCCTGGAGCGCGAGCTGCGCGCCCTGGAGGACGAGCACCCGCCGCTGCGCACGCCGGACTCCCCGACGCAGACCGTCGGCGGCACGTTCTCCACGGAGTTCACCGCCGTGGACCACCCCGAGCGGATGCTCAGCCTGGACAACGCCTTCACCACCGACGAGCTGTCCGCGTGGGCGGCACGGGTGGAGAAGGAGGTCGGCGAGGGCGCCCGCTACCTGTGCGAGCCGAAGATCGACGGCCTGGCGATCGACCTGGTCTACGAGGACGGCCGCCTCGTGCGGGCCGCCACCCGCGGCGACGGCCGCACGGGCGAGGACGTCACCCTCAACGTGCGCACCATCGCCGACGTCCCGCAGCAGCTCACCGGGGAGGACCTGCCCGAGCTGCTGGAGGTGCGCGGCGAGGTGTTCTTCCACGTCGCCGCCTTCGAGGAGCTCAACGCCCGGATCATGGACGCCGGCAAGGCGCCCTTCGCGAACCCGCGCAACGCCGCGGCCGGCTCGCTGCGGCAGAAGGACCCCCGGGTGACGGCCTCGCGCCCCCTGCGCGTGCTGGTGCACGGCATCGGTGCACGGCGGGGCATGGAGAACGCCACCCAGTCCGAGGCCTACGACAAGCTCGCCCGCTGGGGCCTGCCGGTGCCCGCGCGCGCCCGCGTCGTCGACACGCTGCCCGAGGTCGCCGAGTACGTGCGGTACTACGGCGAGCACCGCCACGACGTCGAGCACGAGATCGACGGCGTCGTCGTCAAGGTCGACCAGGTGCCGCTGCAGCGGCGGCTGGGCGCCACCTCCCGCGCGCCCCGCTGGGCGATCGCGTTCAAGTACCCGCCGGAGGAGGTGACCACGAAGCTCCACGACATCCGCGTCAACGTCGGCCGCACCGGCCGGGTCACCCCGTTCGCGTTCCTGGAGCCGGTGAAGGTGGCCGGCTCGACGGTGCAGCTGTCCACGCTGCACAACGCCGACGAGGTCAAGCGCAAGGGCGTGCTCATCGGCGACACCGTCGTGGTCCGCAAGGCCGGCGACGTCATCCCCGAGGTCGTCGGCCCCGTCGTGGACCTGCGCACGGGCGACGAGCGCGAGTTCGTCTTCCCGACCGAGTGCCCCGAGTGCGGCACGACGCTGCGCCGCGAGCGGGCCGACGACGTGGACATCCGCTGCCCCAACGCCCGCAGCTGCCCCGCCCAGGTGCGCGAGCGCATCTTCCACGTCGCCGGCCGCGGTGCCTTCGACGTGGAGGCGCTGGGCTACGAGGCGGCCACGGCGCTGCCGGCGGCCGGGGTCGTCACCGACGAGGGCGACCTGTTCGACCTCACCGAGGACGACCTGCTGCGGGTGCCGCTGTTCACCAACAAGAACGGCACCCTGTCGGCCAACGGGCGCCGGCTGCTGGCCAACCTGGAGGCCGCCAAGTCGCAGCCGCTGTGGCGGGTGCTGGTCGCGCTGTCGATCCGCCACGTCGGGCCGACGGCGGCGCGGGCCCTGGCGACGCGCTTCGGCTCGCTCGCGGCGATCGAGGCCGCCTCGCCGGAGGAGCTCGCGGCCGCCGAGGGCGTGGGCCCGACCATCGCCGAGGCGGTGCGCGAGTGGCTGGAGGTCGACTGGCACCGCGCCGTCGTGGACAAGTGGCGCCGGGCCGGGGTCCGCACGGAGGACGAGCGCGACGAGTCCGTCCCGCGCGTCCTGGAGGGGCTCACCGTCGTGGTGACCGGCTCGCTGAGCGGGTTCACCCGCGACGAGGCGAAGGAGGCCGTCCTGGCGCGCGGGGGCAAGGCCTCCAGCGGCGTGTCGAAGAAGACGTCGTTCGTCGTGGTGGGCGAGGCCCCCGGCTCCAAGGCCGACAAGGCCGAGCAGCTGGGGGTGCGGATCCTCGACGAGGACGGCTTCCGCGCGCTGCTCGAGGGCGGCCCGGAGGCCGTCGCCGAGCCCGCCGAGGACCCGGAGCCGGCGGAGGGCTGAACAGCAGCGTCCCCGCACCACTGCTGCGGCGCGGGGACGGCTGTGCGGGTGCGGACGGCGAGCCGGCGATCAGCCCTTGACGGACCCGGCCAGCAGGCCGCGCACGAAGAACCGCTGCAGGGCGATGAACACCACGAGCGGCACGAGCATGGCCAGGAAGGCGCCCGGCGCGAGCAGGAACCACGCGTTGCCGCGGGTGCCGGCGAGGTCGGCGATGGCCGACGTCAGCGGCGTGGCGCCGCTGCCGGCGAACGTCAGCGCCACGAGCAGGTCGTTCCACACCCACAGGAACTGGAACACCCCGAACGCCGCGATGGCCGGCACGAGCAGGGGCAGCAGCACCTTGAAGAAGATGGTGACGTGCCCGGCGCCGTCCATCCGCGCGGCCTCCACGAGCGAGGCGGGGATGTCCTTCATGAAGTTGTGCAGCAGGAAGATCGCCAGCGGCAGGCCGAACATGGCGTGCGAGAGCCACACCGTCCAGAACGAGCCGGCGATCCCGGTGTCGACGTACAGCGACAGCAGGGGGATGAGGGTGACCTGGATGGGCACGACCTGCAGCGCGAAGACGGCGACGAACAGCAGTTCGCGGCCCCGGAAGGGGATCCACGCGAACGCGTAGGCGGCCAGCAGCGCCAGCGTGATGGGGATGACCACCGCCGGCACGGTGATGACGAGGGTGTTGACGAAGTTCTCGCCGAGCCCCGTCTCCAGCGCCGAGGTGTAGTTGTACCCGGTGAACAGCGGCCGGGCGAAGGCGTTCCACCAGCCGTCGGCCTGGATGTCGTTGCGGGTGCGCACGCTGGTGACGAGCAGCCCCAGCGTGGGCACCGTCCACAGCAGCGCGATGAGCAGGGCGATGATCGAGGCCGCCGGCGAGCTGAGCCGGTTCTTGGCCTCCACGGCCCGCTTCTCCGCGCGGGTCAGCTTGCGCGGGCCCGTCGGGTCGATCTGGGCGGTCTCGGACGCGACCACCCGGGTCTGCTCGGTCTGCCCGCTCACCGGACCTCCTCCGCCAGGCGCATCTGCCGCACGTTGTAGACGATGATCGGCACGACGAGGGCGAACAGCAGGACCGCCAGCGCGGCGCCGATGCCCTGGTTGAACTGCCGGAAGGACTGCGAGTAGAACTCGCTGGCCACGACGCCGGTGCCGAACTGCCCGCCGGTCATGACGTAGACGACGTCGAAGGCCTTCAGGGTGCTGATCGCCACGGTGGTGAGGACGACGACGAGGGCGGGCCGGATGCTCGGCACGGTCACGGACCGGAACATCTGGAAGCCGGTGACGCCGTCGAGCCGGGCGGCCTCGACGATGTCGTCCGAGATCGCCTTGATGGAGGCCGACAGCACCGTCATGGCGAAGCCGGCGTTGATCCAGACCATGACGACGATGAGGAAGAGCGTGTTCCACGGCTGACCGAGCAGGAACTGGTACGGCTCGATCCCCAGCCAGACGAGCAGCTGGTTGAGCAGGCCGATCTGCTCCACGCCCTGCTGGTCGGGGCGGTACTCGTAGACGAACCGCCAGATGAGGCCGGCCGCGACGCCGGAGATGGCCATCGGCAGGAAGATGAGGGCCTTGGCCAGCGCCTCGAACCGCGTGCGGTCCACGAGGTAGGCGTAGACGAGGCCGAAGCCGGTGGCGATCAGCGGGATGAGGACGACCCACAGGACGGTGTTGCGCAGGACGACCTGCAGACCGGTCGTGGTGAACACCGTCTGGTAGTTGGCCAGGCCGACCCAGGCGCTGCCGTCGGGGGAGTGGAACGAGAGCCACAGGGTGCGCAGGGCCGGGTAGACCAGGCCGACCGCCACGAGCAGCAGGGCGGGGCCGACGAAGGCGCTGACGACGAGCCAGTTCGGCACGCGCATGGGCCGGTCGACGGCGAAGAGGATGAGGCCCATCACCGCCGCGAAGGCGACGACGGCGAAGACCATGAGGGCGAGCTTGTGGGGTGTGCTGTCGGCGTCGAGCAGCCAGTCCACGGGAGGGACCTCCTCGTCGAGGCGTGGTGGGGTGGCCGGTGGGGCGGGCGTGGGACGGGAGCCCACCGGGGCCGGGCACCCGCGGGTGCCCG